>JAYVZR010000511.1:0-2848 GCA_043783135.1 Ferruginibacter sp.
TAGCAGCCATATCTATTTAAGAAGCGGCTCCAGTGTAGAAAGTGGCCAGATTGATTATATAGATTTTGTACAATTTGGCAGCGAGATGGAAAAACAATACAAAGAGAAATCATCAACCAATATTGTGGTTAATATGCTTTTAAAAGCAAACCCCTCCTGCAAAATTGATGTGATACTGGATGAATCAACCGGTGATATTATTAAGGGTGAAGGCAATGGCATATTAAAAATAAGGGTAGGCAATAAAGAACCTTTAAACATTGAAGGCAGGTATGATATAACGAAGGGGGAATACACATTTAATTTTCAAACCTTTTTAAAAAAATACTTTACTGTAAACACCGGAAGTATTGTATGGACTGGCGACCCGTATAACGCAGAGATAAATATTATTGCAGAGTACCTTGCTAAAAATGTTGACTTCAGCCCTATTTCTTCACAGGCTGCAACTGTTAGCAGTACTTCTGTTTTTAATCAAAAAAGCGATTTAAAGGTATTGGCTCATTTAACAGAAACCTTAACAAAGCCCGCTATTGATTTTGAATTTCAGTTACCTGATAACAGTAGTTTAAGAAGCGATTTTTTTATTTCAAAAAGATTACAACAATTTAAAGAAGATAAAAATGATATGACCAAACAGGTAACTTCTTTATTGCTTTTTAATACGTTTACCAGCAGCAACCAGGGGGGTATTGCTCCAAATAGCGGATATAATGTTTTATACAGTACTATCGGGGGCGCTGTATCAAGTGCGCTCTCTGGTTATTTTAATAAATTTTTACAAAAATATGTAAAGAATACTTCTGTGTATCTTGATGTAGCACCCAGTTATGGTGGCTCTCCAAATGATCTGAGGGCAAACGTTAATAAATTGCAGGCTGCGGCAAAAAGTGGCCTGGTATTTACATTAATGGATGGAAGAATGATAATTTCTGTAGGCGTTAATCTTGATTATAATAACCCTTATGTAAATTATGCCAATAACAACAATTTATTGATAACACCTGATGTAACATTAGAATACATCATTAATAAAGACGGAAGCGTTAGGGTTGTTGCCTTTAACAGAACAAATTCTGATTTAAACGGTCAGCTAAACAAAACAGGTCTCAATTTATCTTATCGAAAAGATTTTGATCTTTTTTCAGAGCTATTTCCAGGCCCTAAAAAAAAGAGTAGCACTGTTGTAAAAGGCGCCAATTAATGAATAGCAAATAAGATATTTATGAACCACTCATAATATCGTGCCCAAGCTTATCCCTTTTTGTTGTAAGGTATTTTTCGTTGTATTTATTGGCTTTAATTTCAATGGGGATGGTTTCTACAACTTCTAAACCATAACCCAATAAGCCTGCCCGTTTACGCGGATTGTTACTCATCAGCTTCATCTTGCTGATACCAAGTTCACGAAGAATTTGTGCACCAACACCATAATCTCTTTCATCCATACCAAATCCCAAATGCAAATTTGCTTCAACGGTATCTAAACCTTGTTCCTGTAATTTATAAGCCTTTAATTTATTCAACAAACCAATACCCCTGCCCTCCTGATTCATATACAGCACAACGCCTTTGCCTTCTGCTTCAATCATTTTTAAAGCTTTATGCAATTGATCGCCGCAATCACAACGAAGAGAACCAAGTATATCACCTGTCATACAACTGCTGTGTACCCTTACCATTATTGGTTCATTTTTTTCCCAATTCCCTTTTTTGATAGCCAGGTGTATGTCGCCGGTATTTAATTGTTTAAAAGCTATCAATTCAAAAATACCATATTTGGTAGGCATTTGAACCCTCTCTTCTTCTTGTATCAATGTTTCTTTCGACAGCCTGTAGGCTATCAGGTCTTTTATAGAAACTATTTTAAGGTCAAATTTTTTTGCTATCTCTTTTAACTGCGGTAGTCTTGCCATTGTCCCATCTTCATTCATAATTTCAACCAATACGCCTGCGGCATCAAAGCCCGCTAATTTTGCTAGGTCAATAGTAGCTTCTGTATGGCCCGATCTTCTTAAAACACCCCCCTTTCTTGCCCTTAACGGAAAAATATGGCCCGGGCGGCCAAGGTCTTCAGGTTTTGTAGAAACATCAACCAGGGCCTGCACAGTTTTTGCCCTGTCGTGAGCCGATATTCCGGTTGTACAACCATGCCCCAGTAAATCGATACTAACCGTAAAAGGTGTAGCATGCAGGGAAGTATTGTCGCTTACCATTGGTTGCAGGTCAAGTACGTCACAACGCTCTTCTGAAAGAGGAGCGCATATCAACCCCCTTCCATGGGTGCTCATAAAATTGATAATTTCGGGTGTAACATTTTTTGCTGCGGTAATAAAATCCCCTTCATTTTCCCTGTCTTCATCATCTACTACTATAACCAATTTGCCATTTTTTATATCTTTTATGGCGGCTTCAATACTATCTAACATTTTACTTGTTTTGTTTTTGCAAAGTTAACAAGGTTTATTTGTTAGTTTCTACATGTTTTCGCTTTTCGGAAAACAATATATTATTTTAATCAGTAATCATTTAGGTGCTGTATTATGGGAAACATTACAAAATTTTACATAACAAATTGTTGATAATAAGTTGGCATCTATTCAGCAATTATTCAGTTTCTTTGCCAATTAATAAACGCCAAATTAATATGCATTTTAAAAAAATATTCCCCTTGATTTTTGCCTTACTGGCAATGTCTTTTTTGGCAAATTCTCAGGTTACCACCAGCCGTATTACAGGTAGCGTAAAAGATAATACAAACATCGGGTTAGATGGAGCAACTGTAAAAGTAACAAACGTGCCAACGGGTACCGTAAAAACTACTTACACCCAAAAAGGCAGGTTTGAT
>JAYVZR010000512.1:0-2846 GCA_043783135.1 Ferruginibacter sp.
TTTTGATCATGAAAAAAATTAAACTTAATATCCTTTTCATTTTTTGCTGCACTGCATGCACCTATGCCCAGGAAAATACAATAAAAATTGTTTTACAAAATAATGAAATGTGGTGGTGCGGTATCATCAACCACGGGCAATTGATGCCCTTTTCTTCCGTTACAAAATACTCCAATAATTTACTGGGTAATAATGAAGGTAACCAGGTGCAGCCTTTGTTAATTTCAAATAAAGGAAGATACATTTGGAGCGAAGAACCTTTTAAATTTTCGGTAGTGAAGGGATTAATAAGCGTTACCGGGGTGGGTATAATTGATACTGGTAAAGCAGGTGCAACGCTTAAAGAAGTACAGCAATATGTCCGTAAAAAATATTTTCCTACGGATGGTAAAATGCCTGATACGCTTTTAATTACAAAGCCGCAATACAACACATGGATAGAATTGAATTACAATCAAAACCAGGAAGATGTATTAAAATATGCACATGCCATCATCGACAATGGCTTAGCGCCGGGTGTGCTGATGATAGATGACACCTGGCAGAAAAACTATGTCGTGTGGGATTTCTACCCCAAAAAATTTCCAGCACCGAAGAAAATGATGGATGAATTACATAGCATGGGATTTAAAGTAATGCTATGGGTTTGTCCCTTTGTAAGTGCCGATAGCAAAGAATGCAGGGAACTTTCAGAAAAAGGAGCTTTGTTAAAAGACAGCAAGAACAATGGTGAATCTTTATTGGTGAAATGGTGGAATGGCTTTTCTGCAGAACTTGATTTTACAAACCCGGTGGCAGTAATCTGGTTTCAGGGGCGATTGGATTTTTTGCAAAACACATACAGTGTAGATGGGTTTAAATTAGATGCCGGGGATTTTGAATACTATCCTCAAAATATTATCTCTATGAAACAAATTCTGACTAACGTTTTTCGGGGTTTAAAGGCTGTTTAATCTCTATTTGTAATATTGGTTACAAAACTTCGCTAAACCTTGTACTAATCCAAAGTCCTAATTATATTGTCAATAAATAAAAATGCTCTAAGGAAATATTGAATAAGTTTAAAAATTATTCTGAACCGGGTCAATAAAATTGCCACCAATGAATTTATCAATTCTCTAATTTAATGAAGATAATATTTCAACCAGAATTACAACCGGGGTTTTGAACCACCAATTTTTACGATGGCCTTACAAAGAGCATTTTTATAAATTTAAGGGTTTCCTACCGTTAGCCAAAGAATTTCATTCTGCCCCGGAATATGGGGAATTACTGCTAACGAGCATAGCCGGTTATTTGCAACCATCGGTTTAAAATATCCTTTAAATAAATACAGGGCTTGCTGGAAAATGGGTGAAAAACCACTGGTACAAAGGTTAAGAGACAAAGAGCATAACTGGGTTGATATAAAAATTTGATCCCGGGTATGTTATTGCAGGGGCTTGTTGGCTACACTTATACATGCCCCGACATGATTGGTGGCGGAGAAATCAGTTCGTTTTAGGACGAAAAAAATAACCTTGACCAGGATTTAATTGTACGCTCTGCACAATGCCAGGGCTTGATGCCAATGATGCAGTTTTCGGTGGCACCCTGGCGTGTGCTGGATAGTGTACATTTTGATGCCATTAAAAAAGTAATTGCAGTAAGAAATAAAATGATGCCGGTTATTATGGAGTTGGTCCGGGCTGCTGCTGCCACAGGAGAGCCAATTGTAAAATACCTGGATTATGTATTTCCAAACCAACATTTTTCCGATGTGAATGACCAGTTTTTATTAGGAGACAGCATAATGGTTGCACCCATGCTTGACAATAAAAATAAAACACGTACGGTAAGGTTTCCAAAACTCAGCAAAGGCAAATGGATTGCCGATGATGGGAAAATGTATAAAGGCGGTACCACAGTTACAATAGATGTTCCACTGCACAGGCTGCCCTATTTTAAAATAAAGAAAAATTAGTAAAGCAATTGGCGAAGCCATACAGGATGATAGTACTTAACCTGCTAACAGACTTAGCGATTGGTCGCCTCAAACTGCTGCCCAGTTTGGTATAATAAAAATTTACTCCAACTTATTCATTATATAATTGCCTATTTCTTTTCCAAATTTTGCACCGGTGTTTAAAGATGGCAAAAAATGTATCCCGCCATAAAAGCGGCTAATACTTGCTTGATCCGATGCCTGGTAGAATGAGGTAAATTTTCTTATAGGCCTTCCATACGGTACTTCCGTAGAGTCGGTAAACGCATATTTATCACCAATCAACCTTGTAAGTGCAGTGGCTGCACTGGCAGATATGGTGCTATGTCCGCTGGGATATTCCGGAAATCCCGGGCATTGAATAAGTGGCTGCCAATCTTTATCAATATTTTTATTGATAAAGGTTTCTGGTCTTACATAGTTATAATAGTATTTTGCATCCCAGCAAGCAATAAAAGCATCATATAAAGCAATGGCTGTTTTTGATAAAATATTGGCTGTTTTAACAGCATCAAAATTTTCTTTGTCTGCTACTGAGCAAACAATATGCATCCAATGACCGGGCGGTGAATTTTTTTGAATAAAATAGGTGATATGCCCGTCTGTAACTGAAGTGTTGGGGTTATCGTCCCAATACCAGGCTGTAGCAGAATCGCCTTGATTGGGTTTTGTTACAGAAGTGTACACACGGTAGCACTCTTTATAAAACTCCGAATTTTTATTGGTACTATAGGGTATAGGAGGCGAAGGCCGGAATTGTGCTGCAGAATCTAATGCCATTGTACGCAACCTGCCCCAGTTATTTTCTATTGCATCTATATAATCCGGAGGAGTAGGTATCCATCGGCTGGAGTCTCTTTTT
>JAYVZR010000513.1:0-7751 GCA_043783135.1 Ferruginibacter sp.
GTTTTACTACCTGCTAATTAACTACAATGGGAAGCAATATGTGCGTAAACGTGGCGCTAAAGATATCTGGGAAAATCTATATGAATTTGTGTTAATAGAAAATGATAAAGCATTGCACCTGGAAAAATTAAAACAGCAAAAAAAAGTAAAAGAGTTGTTTGGAAAAAATAAGTTTGAAGTAATACATATTTCACCTATGTATAAACAGCTTTTAACACACCAGAAGATCCAGGGTCAATTTATAAAAATAAAGACCAGTAAACCATTGCCTGGTAAGGATTATGAAGCGTTTACACCAAAACAAATTGAAAAGCTTCCGTTCCCTAAATTTATCACCTCCTATTTGAAAGATAAAAATGTATCTTTAAATTTATTTTAGTGTAAAAATGCAATGATTAAATGGAATTAAAATTAGTATTATGAGAGGCGTAAACAGGGTAGTATTAATTGGTAACTTAGGCAAAGACCCGGATATGCAGTTTTTAGAAGGCAATATTGGCGTAGCTAAATTTTCGTTGGCTACCACCGAAACGTATAAAGACCGAAGTGGAAAACTCATTTCTCAAACAGAATGGCATACCATTGTATTGTGGCGTGGATTGGCTGAACTTGCTCAAAAATATTTGCACAAAGGAAGTTTAGTATACATAGAAGGGGGTTTAAAAACGAGAAGTTGGGAGGATAAGGACGGCAACAAAAAATTTGCTACAGAAATTGTTGGAGATAACCTTATTATGCTGGATAAAAGAAATGATGGAAGCCAGGGTGGAGGGCAGATTGATAGAATAGAAGGATTGGATGGTGACATTCCACCCATAGAGGATGGCCCCGAACGGTTGCCCTTTTAAAATAATTTCAATACATCGTTTATATTTTACAAAAATATTTTTCACTAAAACTGATAGTTTTGGATTACCATTCGGCCACTGCTTTTACCCGGTATTTGCATTTTTCCTTGCTAGCAATAACACCCGCAGCTTCTGCAGTACTTATATTTATAGCAATATTATTATTTATAATTTCTTTTTTGGTGGCAGGTGCAGAAGTGGCTTTTTTTGCCCTTACCTATAAAGATATCAATATGCTTAAAACAAAGCGCCAGCCTTCATTCAGGCGTATTGTTTCTTTGCTTGAACAACCAAAAACTTTACTTGCTTCTATGCTAATTGCCAATAGTTTTGTAAACATTGGTATTATATTAATTTCCAATATTGTACTCGATGGCTGGCTGGAAGTTTTTCAATTAAGATTTTGGCAAGCTTTTTTGATAAAAGTTTTTACTGTTACTTTTTTAATAGTATTGTTTGCAGAAGTATTACCAAAAGTGTGGGCCACACACCATAAAGTTTGGTTTGCCTCAACAGCCTCACTGATAGTAGAAATTTTTAGCCACCTTTTTTATGGAGTCAGTAAACGGATGGTTGGGTTTAGTGATGGCATAGAAAAAAAATTTACATTAAAACATTCTTCAACCTTAGATAATAGCCAGCTTGATTATGCCATAGATTTATTGCCCGAACATGAAGCCTCCATTGCAGAAAAACAAATATTAAAAGGTATCCGTAAATTCGGCGATACTACTGTAAAACAAATAATGCGTACAAGGCTCGACGTTAGTGGCATTGAACATAGCAGCAGTTTTGAAAACGTGATTAAGAAAATAGAAGAACTTCATTATTCCCGTTTGCCTGTTTACAAAGCAAACCTTGATGAAATACTGGGTATTTTACATACAAAAGATGTACTGCCGCATGTTAATGCAAGCAAAGTTGATAATTATGATTGGCATATTTTGATGCGGCCTGCTTATTTTGTACACGAGCAAAAGTTGATAGAAGACCTTTTGCAGGAATTCAGGAACAGGCGTATACATTTTGCCATTGTAGTTGATGAGTTTGGAGGAACCTCAGGCATTGTAACCCTTGAAGATATAATGGAAGAAATAATAGGTGAAATAAAAGATGAGTTTGATGACGAAGAAAGCGTAAACAAAAAAATTGACGACAACACCTATATATTTGAAGGCAAAACAATGATCAATGATGTATGTAAAGCACTGAATTTGCCTGCTGATACTTTTGAAGCAACAAGGGGCGACAGTGATTCACTGGCAGGGTTGGTGCTGGAAATTGCCGGCGAATTTCCACAGATAAATGAGGAACTGCCCAGCGGAGATTTTATATTTATTCCGTTAGAGATTAATAAAAATAGAATTGACAAAGTAAAAATTGTTATTAAAAGCGCACTCTAACGTTTACATAAATGAAGATTTTCAAAGAGGTGAATATGCAAAAAAAATGGTTACTATACAATAAGCTGACTTCTTATTGCTTCGCACTGATTGCCTGTTGCTTATTTAGTACAGCCTGCAACTCGCCCTATGTTTCAAAAAAAAGAGGTTACTATAACATTGAACTTCCACAGCGGAGTTATCAAAAATTTGAGCAGCCTGGCTTTCCTTATAGTTTTGAATATCCGGTATATGCAAATATTGTACAGGATACAACTTACTTCGATAATAACCCTGAAAATTCTTACTGGCGAAATATTGATTTCCCCCAGTTTCATGCAAGGATATTTTTAAGCTATAAGCAGATTGGTGGCAACGCATTGTACAAAATTAAACAGGCCAATGGCCAGTATAAAGATTCGTTTGCCATAAATGTATTCGACAAAATGGTAGCAGATGCTTTTACACTAACCAATAAAAACAATGTGGTATCCAGTAGTATCAATGATAGTTTGATACATACTGCCAATGGCATCAGTGGTGTTTTTTTTAAAGTAGGTGGCAATGCAGCTACAGCCAAGCAATTCTTTTTAAGCGATACCAATAAAAACTTTATACGTGGCGCTTTATATTTTGATGTAACCCCCAATGCAGATTCTTTAAAACCGGCACAGGATTTTTTGCAATCAGATATGGATCATATCATTAATACCTTTAAATGGACAGGCAAGTAAACATATACATGCCCCTTTTTCTACTTTATTTACTCGCTTTACCTGGCATTGCAATTGAAATAATTTACTTAATTAATGTGAATATTATTTGATTGTATAGATATTGCCTTAAAAATGATAAGGGCTTTGCCTTACTTTTGTACTTTGTATGATAGCGATAGATAACATCCTTATAAGCGATGAAATTGTGCAGGAACAATTTGTTTGCGACCTTAATAAGTGTAAGGGAGGATGTTGCGTAGATGGTGACGCAGGAGCACCTCTAAACAAAGACGAATTAGAAAAAATAAATGAAGTATATGATGCTGTGTTGCCTTACCTGGCTGAAGAAAATAAAAAAGAATTGGAACGGCAAGGAAAGTATGTATACGATAAAGAATTTGGCTGGGTAACCCCTACTATTCAAAGCAAGGTTTGTGTATATGGCATTACAGATAAAATGGGGATTGTAAAATGTGGTATTGAACAAGCCTTTAACGATGGTAAAGTGAAATGGAAAAAACCCATCAGCTGTCACCTGTTTCCTATTCGTATCAAACAAAGCAGGAACAAGCAAACAGATTATGTAAACTACGAACCTAGGGAAGATCTTTGCAGCGCAGCCTGTACATTGGGTAAAAAGTTAAAAGTTCCGGTATATGTTTTTTTAAAAGATGCATTGATAAGAAAATATGGCGAAGCATTTTATGAAACCCTGGAAGCAACTGCCAAACATTTAAACCAAAAATAAAAACAAGATTTTTAAAAAGAAGCTATAATAAAGCTGACAATATTTATTCCAAAATGAAAAGCACTTTTGCATTTACATCCCATCTTATCTGTTTTACATGTTTTATACTATTGGCTTCCTGCTCTGTTAACAGGGCAAAAGTTGATGACAGCCTTAAAAAATATTTTGACGACAACAAAGTAGATGGCTGTTTTACAATGCTTAGTAACAATGATGGTAAAGTAACTGTTTATAACCTTACGCTTGACACTACAAGACTTTTACCAGCTTCAACATTTAAAATTGTCAACTCTTTAATTGGTTTGGAAACAGGAATAATTACAGATGAAAAAATGGTAATTAAATGGGATGGCATTAAACGCAGCAACGAAGACTGGAATAAAGACATGAATATGGAACAGGCATTTAAAGTAAGCTGTGTACCATATTATCAGGAAGTAGCCCGGCGTATTGGAAAAGATACAATGCAGCTTTGGCTGGATTCCGTGGGTTACGGAAACAAAAATATTGGCAATATAATTGATAGCTTTTGGCTCAATAATAATCTGAAGATTTCTGCTGATGAACAATTGGGTCTGGTTAAGCGCCTTTATTTTGACCAGTTGCCTTTTCAAAAAGGACCCAGCAAATCGTTCGTGACGTAATGAAACAGGAAGAAAATAATGCTTATAGTTTATATTATAAAACAGGCTGGGGTTTTGATGAAAAAAATAGTAATATTGGCTGGATAGTAGGCTGGATAGAAGAAAATAGGCACCCTTATTTTTTTGTAACAGTTGTAAAATCCGCCAATGCAGCCATTGATATGAAAGCCGTAAGATTAAATATTACTAAGGGAATATTAAAACAGTTGGGATTTTTTAATGGCAGAATGTAGGCTGAAGTAGATTTATTGATAAATAAATTGTGATTGTTTTCACAGGCTAGCAGTGGTAAAGATGATATTTTTGAATATAAATAAAATAAGCATCCTGTCCTGCTGATGGGTGCATTCCAAATTGTCGCTTCTGGTTTCGGCTGGTGGGGACACCGGCCGAGGCTGAGCCGTGGTTGGTGTCCCCACCAACCACTTATTGCTTCAACAATTTAGAATGTACCATTTCAGAACCTGCTTAAAAATAAGCGAAGTATATGTTTCAATTTCAACATATTGAATATTTATGGGCATTGATTGCTATTCCGTTGATGATAGTATTGTATGCTTTTGTAATTCGGTATAAGAAAAAAACCATAAAAAAAATTGGAGACCTGGCTTTGGTTAACCAGTTAATTAAGGGATATAGCCCCGGCAGGTTTTTTATAAAGTTTTGTTTGATTGTACTGGCATTTGCAATTGGTGTAATTGCATTGGCTAATCCCCGCAAACCACAGGGCAATACCATGGTGAACAGAAATGGCATCGATGTAATGATTGCATTAGATGTGAGCAAGAGTATGCTTGCAGAAGATATAAAACCAAACCGGCTGGAGAGGGCGAAGCAATTGATTGCAAAATTGATTGATAAATTATCCGATGACAGAATTGGTATTGTAGTTTTTGCAGGAAGGGCCTATTTGCAAATGCCTTTAACTACTGATCATTCGGCCGCTAAAATGTATTTATCATCTGCCACAACTGATGTAGTACCCACCCAGGGAACAGTTATTGGGGATGCATTAAAGATGTGTGCTGCAGCTTTTAATACACCCGAAAAAAAGTATAAGGCAATAATATTGATAAGTGATGGCGAAGACCATGATGAAGCCGCTATAAAAACAACCCAGGCATTAGCAGGAGAAGGTGTAGCGGTCAACACCATTGGTATCGGGTCGCCGGAAGGCACCACCATTATTGACCCCGCTACCAATGAAACCAAAACAGATGCAGCAGGCATACCGGTAATAACAAAACTGAATGAAGAAGAACTAAAAAATATTGCAGCAAATGGCAACGGTATATACCAGCTTTTCACCAATACAGATGAAGTGGCAGACAAGATAGATTCGCAATTAAAGGCCATGGGCCAGCGGTCAATATCAGAAAATTCACTGGTGAATTACCGGAATTTTTTTCCCTGTTTTTTGGGTATCGTGCTGGTATTATTGCTGGTTGAATTTTTTGTACCTGAAGTAAAAGCAATAACAAAAAAAGCAAAAACGGTTAGCAAAAAGCAACTGGCATTGCTGTTATTATTTTTGATACCTGTTGTTTTATCGGCACAAAAAAATAATGAGCTTATTAAGAATGGTAACGATGCCTATAATAAAAAGGAATATAGTGCAGCTGCTGACAATTATAAACAGGTTACCGGTAATGACCCCGCCAACGAAAAGGCGCTATATAACCTTGGCAATGCCTTATATAAAAAAGGGGATACAGAAGAAGCGCTGAAAGCTTATGATGCGGCGATAAAGAATACCAAATCAAAGAACGAACAATCCGGTACATGGTACAACAAGGGCGTTGCCCTGCAAAATAAAAAGAAATTACCTGAATGCATCGATGCATATAAAAAGGCACTGCGGTTAAACCAGGCAGATGAAGACGCAAGGTTTAACCTGCAAAAGGCTTTGCAGCAGCAACAGGAACAACAGCAAAAACAGAAACCCAAAGACGACCCTAAACAGAAAAACAAACAACAAAAACAGGAAGATAAACCGATAGAGCCCAAACCCCAGCCTTCTAAAATGACCCAAAAGGAAGCGGAGGAAAAACTAAAGGCGCTGTTGCAACAGGAAAAAAACCTGCAGAATAAATTAAGAAAAGTAGATGTGGCGTCACCAAACAAACCAGAAAAGGATTGGTAAATAACGATAGTGCTGTTTAAACAAGGAAGCCTTTTTTATTGTTATTTGTTATTGATAAAGTCAGTTATAAATGTTTGAAAGATTAGCCAATATAAATACGTTAAAGTAATATAAATAATTATGCAGTTGTATTGTGAATCAATGACGGAATATAAACGCCTTAAAACAAGGGAAGTAAAGGTTGGTAATTTGCTTTTAGGAAATAATCATCCTATCCGTGTGCAAACTATGACTACAACTGATACGATGGATACCATTGCAACGGTAGAACAAACCATACGTTGTGTAGAAGCTGGTGCAGAACTGGTGCGCATAACAGCTCCCTCTAAAAAGGAAGCAGAAAATTTACAGCAGATAAAGGAAGAATTGCACAAACGTGGATATTTTGTGCCTCTTATTGCCGACATCCATTTTACACCAAATGCTGCAGAAATTGCCGCAAGAATTGTAGAGAAGGTAAGGGTAAACCCGGGCAATTATGTGGACAAGAAAAAATTTGAACAGATAGAATATACGGATGCTGAATATGCGGAAGAAATAGAAAGGATAAGGGAGCGTTTTACACCTCTTGTATTGATTTGTAAAGCGCATGGAACAGCTATGCGGATTGGTACCAATCATGGAAGTTTAAGCGACCGAATAATGAGCCGTTACGGCGATACAGCAATGGGCATGGTTGAAAGTGCGATGGAGTTTTTACGGATTGCCCGTGCACAGGATTATCACAATATTATTTTGAGCATGAAGAGCAGCAATCCATTGGTAATGGTACAAGCTTACCGTTTGCTGATTAGTCATATGATGGAAGAATTTGGCGAATGTTATCCATTGCATTTGGGCGTAACCGAAGCTGGCGATGGTGAAGATGGAAGGATAAAATCTGCCATTGGTATTGGTACTTTACTGGAAGATGGTATTGGTGATACCATTCGTGTAAGCCTTACCGAAGACCCTGAATTTGAAATTCCGGTTTGTAAAGATTTGGTGAAAAGCCTTCCGCAGTCAAGCTCTGTAATAGGCAATACCAATACTGATATTTTAAGTTTACCTTATAATCCCTTTGATTATAAAAGGAGGGCAACAACAGCAGTTTCAAATATGGGCGGTAAACAGGTTCCGGTAGTGATTGCTGATTTTATGTTGGCTGAAACTATTACTCATCAAGACTTACAGGCCATTGGCTACAGTTACAATGAAGAAACAGACAAATGGACGATTGGAGATGCGGCAGCAGATTATTTGTATACCGATAATAAAAAAATTGACTTTG
>JAYVZR010000514.1:0-7741 GCA_043783135.1 Ferruginibacter sp.
ATCCAAATACCGCCTGCAGAATCCAATACAGGGCATCCTGGAATTCCCATAGAACCTTTCTGCCTGTCTTTTTCCTGACATGAATTTAAATAAGCGCCGATATTTACATACAGATTTCCATCATTATCCAATACCAATGATTTTGTTTCGTGCTGTCCCCGTTCAATGAGGCCTGTTACTATTTTTTCGGGTGCATCTGGGTTAATCACTTCGTTATTGGCATTCAATTTATACCGAAAAATTTCCTGGTTACTAGAACTATACAAATAGCCGCCTTTAATATAAATACCGGTACCGCCATAATTACCAAAACCATTTTTTACAACGGCTTTACCGTTGCTTTCCTGCAAAAAAAGAGTTCCTTTTTTATCAACAGGTTTGGCTAACCTAACATATATACCACCTTGCGGAGTTATTACAATATGCCGTGCCTTGCCAATATTTTGCACCAGCAATACTGCCTTAAATTTTTCAGGAAGTACCAACCCTGTAGTTTCATCTGCTCTATTTAGAACTATACTATTTGTTTGAGCAAATGTTGAAACTGATAAAGAAAAAATAAAGGTTATCATTGCCCCTGCATAAAAGAATATATTTTTCATCTCTGTATTTTTAATAGTATAAAGATAGATTGCAAAATTGTATAAAATGAATCTACTTAATATTGTTGAACTTATTATGCAATTATGTAGCTATTTTCAAATACGCCAGTAGTTTCAAAAATAAATATTAATGTATTAAACCCAGCTAAAAAAAATAACTAAAAAAATTTACATTTAAATTCAGGTATCTTTTAAATTTGTAACAAACTCTTTGGCGTATTGTTCTTTATCTTTTAAAAAATTAAAATGCTTTTAAAAAAAATACTGCTTATTCTATTGCTGCCCCTGCAATTATTAGCACAAAAAAATTCGCCTTCCGAACTAAGCAGTTGGCAGCAGCAAGCCAAAGACGTAACAATTACGAGAGATGATTGGGGTATTCCACATATCAGCGGTAAAACAGATGCAGATGCTGTATTTGGTTTATTGTATGCACAGTGTGAAGATGATTTTAAAAGAGTAGAATTGAATTATATAGAAAAATTAGGAAGGTCAGCAGAGCTAAAAGGCGAAGCTGCTTTATACGATGACCTGTTGCTGCAATTATTGATTGATACTACGGATGCCATTAAAGATTACAATGCAGCTGCGCCCTGGCTAAAAAAATTATTGAACGCATACGCTGATGGCATTAATTATTACCTGTATAAGAACCCACAGGTAAAACCACTGATGCTAAAAAGGTTTCAGCCCTGGTATCCATTATTGTGGACAGATGGAAGTATTGGCGCTATCAATACGGCAGATATATCTACTGCTGAATTAAAGAATTTTTATGGTGGTAATAGAACCAACACTACTGGTATTGTAAAAAATCCTGAGCAGCAAACAGGTTCAAATGGATTTGCTTTTGCACCTTCTGTTACAGCTTCAGGAAATGCCATGCTTTATATAAATCCGCATGTAACTTTTTATTTTCGCCCTGAAGTGCATGTTAAAAGCCAGGAGGGTCTAAATGTTTATGGTGCGGTTACCTGGGGCCAGTTTTTTGTGTACCAGGGATTTAATGAACACTGCGGATGGATGCATACCAGCAGTAACGTAGATGTTGCCGATTTGTATGAAGAAAAAATAGTTACAAAAAATAATAGGTTTTTTTATGAATATAACGGGCAATTAAAACCGGTTATACAAAAAGAAATTGTTTTGCGATTTTTACAGAACGGGCATCTTGAAACAAAAAGCATTACTGCTTACTTTACCCACCATGGCCCGGTAATGGCCATGCGCAATAACAAATGGATAAGCCTGAAATCTTTTAACCGGTCCACCAAAAGTTTACAACAAAGCTGGCTGCGTACCAAGACAAAAAATTTTGAAGAATTTAAACAGGTGATGAACCTGAAAGGCAATACCAGCAACAATACCATGTATGCAGACGACAAGGGAAATATTGCGTATTGGCATGGAAATTATATACCCATTAGAGATAAAAAAATTAACTGGTCAAAACCGGTAGATGGATCGGTTACTGCAACCGAATGGAGGGGCTTGCACCAACTGGACGAGATTGTTCATTTGTACAACCCGCCAAATGGCTGGTTGCAAAATTGCAATTCCACACCATTTACAGTAGCCGGTAACAACAGCCCTAAAAAAGAAAATTATCCACCGTACATGGCGCCCGATGGAGAAAATTTCAGGGGAGTAAATGCGGTAAGGATATTAAGTAACCAAAAAGACTTTACCCTTGATAAAGTAATTGCAAAGGGCTATGATACATACCTGGCTGCATTTGACATTTTAATACCGGCACTCGTGAAATCGTTTGAAAAAAACTATGGTTCCGGTGATACCCTTTATAGTGTATTAAAAGAACCAATAACCATTTTAAAAAACTGGGATTTTCACTCCGGCGAAAATTCTATCGCTACTACCCTGGCTGTTGAGTGGGCGCAAAAATTAAACCCAGTGATACAAAAATTGTACATTGGTGAAGAAGAAACAGACCAGGTAATCAATACCAAACAATTTGCTGCCACAGCAACAGCGGAGCAATTATTACCGCCATTATTAAAAGTACTCAACGAGCTTACGATGAAGTTTGGGAAATGGCAAATACCATGGGGGGAAATAAACCGTTTTCAGCGCCTTAACAATGATATACCCGAAAAATACAATGATAGCCTGCCCAGCATTCCTGTGGGATTTGCTTCTGCATATTGGGGACAAATCCCTTCCTATAACAGCTATTATTTAAAAGGCAATAATAAAAGGTATGGCCAAAGTGGAAACAGTTTTATATGTGCAGTGGAATTTGGGAAAAAAGTAAAAGCAAAATCCTTACTGGCGGGTGGAGAAAGCGGCAATACCGCTTCAAGTCATTTTAAAGACCAGGCTGAAATGTACGCCCATGGGCAATTTAAAGAAGTATACTTTTACCCCGAAGACATAGAAAAACATGTAGAAAGAAAATATCATCCGGGAGAATAATAATTCTAAAAATATACAGCTACGTTTATACTGCATTGTTAGCAATCACATCTTTATACCATAAAGATGATGCTTTTGGAATGCGGTTCAAACTATCTTTTTCTACATAATGTATCCCGAATTTTTTTGAATAGCCGCTGGCCCATTCAAAATTATCCAGCAGGGACCAGATAAAATACCCTTTTACATTTACCCCGTTTTGAATGGCTTCGCCAATGGCAGTAATATATCCTTTAAAAAATTCTACCCTTTCTAAGTCATTCACTTTTCCATCGGTTAACTGGTCATCAAAAGCGCAGCCATTTTCTGTTATAAAAATATTGGGATTATCATATCTTTCTGCAATCCATTGCAATAATTTTTTACATCCCCATGGTACAATGGCCCATTGCATATCGGTTAGTTTCCAGTCTGGCGAAATGCTGAGGTTAACATCCTGATCTTCTGATAAGCCGCCATTACCGTACACACTACCCTGCTCTTTAGTGTTGGTAGCATCAGATGCAAACATCGTGGTGTAATGATTTAAACCAAAAAAATCGGATGAGCCTTTCAGCAATTTTTTTTCTGCTTCGGTAAATGCTGGCAAACGTTTGCCAAGTCGCTCCTTCATCACTGCGGGATAATCTCCTTTATAAACAGGGTCAGCAAACCATGCAAGAAAAAACTCCAAAGCCCTTTGCGCTGCTGCTTTGTTTTCGGCAGTATCTGTCAATGCTTCACGCCAGTCGCAATTATTGGTAATACCAATTAAGCCCTGCTGTTTTTGTTGAAATTTAGTTCGGTATATATTAACTGCTTTGGCATGTGCCAGCAATAAATTATGCCCTGCTATATAAGGCAGGTCGTTCGATTTTTTACCCGGCGCAAACACACCGTGCCCATAGCCTAAAATAGCTACTACCCATGCTTCGTTAATAGTGATCCAGTTTTTTACCCTGTCACCAAAATGCTCAAAGCAGGTGGCGGCGTAGGTTTTAAAAATATCTGCAATCTCCGTTCCAAGCCAGCCATCTATTTCAAATTCCAATGCGGCCGGTAAATCCCAATGATATAAAGTTACCCAAGGCTCGATACCCGCAGCTAATAGTGCATCAATTAATTTATTGTAAAAATCAATTCCCTGCTGGTTTACTACTCCTCTGCCTGTAGGAAGTATGCGTGCCCATGCAATTGAAAACCTGTACGCTTTTAATCCCATCGCTTTCATTAATGCCACGTCTTCATCTATACGATGATAATGATCGCAGGCAATAGCTCCTGTATCGCTATCCTGTACTTTGCCGGGTATTAAACAAAATACATCCCAGATAGAAGGCCCTTTTCCATCTTCGTTCCATGCACCTTCTACCTGGTAAGAAGAAGTTGCACTACCCCAAATAAAGCCCTGTGGAAATTTTTGGTTCATAAAATTAGTTGCGTCGTGCAGTTGATATAAAATAAAATCAATCAATTATTGGTAATACAATCGAGCCGCCAAGGTATAGCATTTATCCAAATCATTTTTATCAACCTTTTATTATTATAAAAAATTACTGCTGTTATGCTAAGCTTTGGGTGGCTATACCTATTATAAATTTAACTACAGCATTTACCAATTCGTGTAATCAGTATTAATTCGTGAAATAAATGCTATCTTAATACTGATACTTTTTTACTATTTCTTATTCAACATTTAACAAAACACCCATAAAATTTAGCTAATAAAAATATTGATTTATTTATAGCATATATTTAAAGCGTACAAGCGAGCCATTTATTTCCAAAATCTTATAATACTACAACATGTACATTCTTTCAACGATTGACCTGCTTATCATCCTGGCCTATTTTGCGTTAATGATTTTTCTTGGTTTTTACATGAAAAACAGGGCGAAGAAAAGTAAAGATGCCTACCTGATGGCGGGTAAATCTTTACCTTGGTATGCATTGGGTTTAAGCGATGCAAGCGACATGTTCGACATTAGCGGCACTATGTTACTAACAAGCATGGCATTTTTATATGGGTTTAAAAGTGTTTGGATTCCCTGGATGTGGCCCGTATTTAACCAGATTTTCCTGATGGTTTTTTTAAGCCGCTGGCTCAGGCGCAGCAATGCTACAACCGGTGCTGAATGGCTTAAAACACGTTTCGGCCTTACAGACAGAGGGGTTGGCCAAAGCCATAAAGTGGTAGTGGCTTTTGCCCTTATTTTATGTATTGGTTATATGGCTTATGCCTTTGTTGGTGTAGGCAAATTTTTACAAATATTTCTTCCCTACGAACGTATTAAAGAAGCCTTTCCTTTTTTAAACCATGGTGAAGCAGCTTTTGCTGTTGGCTCAGATCAATACCGTGCCGCCCTCGATATTTCAAAACACAATGCAGCACAATTTTATGGCGTATCCATTTGCCTCATAGCAATGCTATACAGTATAATGGGTGGCATGCATGGTATTGTATTGGCTGATGTAATAAAGTATATGATAATGATTGTTTGTTCTTTGTTTGTGGGTACCATTGCCATGAGGCACCTTGGCGCTACAGGAGTAAACGTATTGGACAGGGTACCAAAAGGGTGGAACTCGCCATTTTTTGGTTTGGATCTTGGCTTAGACTGGACCAATAAATTAAATGATGCTAAAATTAAATTAGAAAAAGATGGCTACCAGTTATTTTCGGCCATCATGGGTATGATGCTGTTTAGTGGCATTATGAAAAGTTTGGCTGGCCCTGCGCCTAACTATGATTGTCAAAAAATATTGAGCACCAAAAGCCCGGAAGAAGCCAGTAAGATGAGTGGATTTATTTCGGTGATATTAATGCCTGTAAGGTATTTTATGACGATGGGGCTTTGCATATTGGGCATACTTTATTTTAAAGACCTTAACCTAAGCAATGGAACAGATGGCTTGCTGAATTTTGAAAACATTATGCCCGCTGTAATCAGTAAATATTTACCCGTGGGTTTAATAGGATTGGTGTTGGCAGGGTTTTTAGGTGCTTTTATGAGCAATTTCAGTGGCACCTTAAATGCAGGACAGGCTTATATTGTAAACCATATTTACCTAAAGTATTTTAACCCTTCGGCCGACCGTAAAAAGATTATTACCATGAGTTACCTGAGTGGTATTGTGATGGTAATTTTTGGCATTGGACTTGGGTTGCTTATTAAGGATGTAAATATGATATTCAATATCATTACTGCAGGTTTGTATGGAGGATTTGTTTGCGCCAATGTTTTAAAATGGTATTGGTGGCGCTTTAATGCCAATGGCTTTTTTTATGGCATGCTGGCAGGCATCATTGTAAGTGCTATACCACCATTGTTAAGTGTAACCGGCATCACTACTTATTTTGACGGAACAAGAATGTTATATTTCTTTCCACTGTTTATTGCCATACAATTTATTGCCTGCATAATTGGTACTTACAGTGCGCCACCAACTGATGCTGCAACTTTGCTAAACTTTTATAAAACAGTAAGGCCATGGGGTTTTTGGAAACCAGTTCATGAAATAGCCCTTGCAGAAGACCCCAATTTTATAGCCAACAAAAACCTGCCCATTAACATGCTTAATATTGGCCTGGGCATTATAGGACAAATATTATTAATGCTGGTACCCATGTACCTTATTTTAAACCAATGGACAGGTTTGGGAATTTTGCTGGCATTAGTTGCAGTAATTTTTATTGTGATGAAGCGTACCTGGTGGAATCGTTTAAAAGAATTTTAAAGATCCTGATAATACCCTAATACCCAAGCAGCGATTGTTCGCTGCTTTTTTATTGCCATACCAGCAAAAAAATACGGCCCCGAAAAACCGGAGCCGCATCACTACTTAACATATACCTAGAAAAATTAAATTTATTTAAGGCATCAGTACATGATCAACCACATGTATTACACCATTACTTTGATTTACATCTGCAATGGTTACATACGCTATACCACCTTTTTCATCCTTGATAGCTACTTTTTTATCTTTCATCATCACTGTTAATTTTTTACCCTCAACAGTAGTTAACATCGCTTTGCCATTACCAGCTTTTATCATTGCAACCAATTCAGTGGAACTTATTTTTCCGGCAACAACATGATAGGTTAATATATCAACCAGCATCGCCTTGTTTTCTGGTTTTACCAATGTAGTTACTGTCCCGGCAGGTAACAAATCAAAGGCTGCATTGGTGGGTGCAAATACTGTAAAAGGGCCTGCGCTTTGCAAGGTTTCAACCAGTCCCCCTGCTTTTACTGCGGCCACTAAAGTAGTATGGTCTTTACTGTTTACCGCATTGGTAACGATGTCTTTACTGGGGTACATTGCGGCACCGCCTACCATTACTGTTTTCTCACTCGACATTTTGTCCATTTGTGCAAAAGAAGCTGTTGTAAACAATGTAGCTATTGATGCAATCATTACTGTTTTAAAATTTTTCATTGTTGAAGTTTTTAGTTTTTTTAGTTTTTAGTCTTTACCTGTTTCATTCATTTACGTTGCCGGAGAAACATTGGATTTAAAAGTTCAAAAAAAATTTCGTTTTTTTTTGATTGAGTATAACCTGTTCAACGAAATCAATTAAAAATAATGTTTTAGTAAAACAGCATTGGTTTAAGAAGCTGTTTGAGTTATTTCGAATTTTTAGTTTATGTAATTGGGCTAAAGCCCCCAATACCATTCTAAATTAACCCCGGCATTAATGCCGGGGTTAATTTAGAATAAAA
>JAYVZR010000515.1:0-2835 GCA_043783135.1 Ferruginibacter sp.
TTTTGTTTTTTGTTGTATGGAAGTGCAACAATTTTATTTTCAGTAAGCTATTTAAAAATTATTTTTTTGATTCCAGCATCGGTAATTCTATTTAGCATCTTTGTGCCTGCCTGCCGGTAGGCAGGTCACTCACTTGTACTTTTTTTATTTCATGGCATCTTCAGGCTTTCAACTCAAAGTGCCTGTCAAAATATAAAACAGCTTCTCATTGCTAATATAATTTGTTTATGGCAACTAACACAGGTTTACATATTCACCCAGTTCAATCACATCATCTTTACGCTTTATTTGTGACAGAGGAACCTTACCATAAAAAGAAGCCCAAATGCTGAAAGTGCTTGGTGGGCCAACGATTGCATCGCAGGCTGCCAGGCAATACAGATCGGTAATAAAATGCCGGATGCCGGTAATTAATTTTAATTCAGCAGAAAAATTTGCAGCATCAATGTTATCATTGGAACAAATTAAAAAAATGCAACGCTTCCCGGCAGCAATTATTTTATTTTGTATCTGCATCATTTTATCTGCATACACCGCATCGTCAAAAAAATATTGCCCATCTGCATAGCGGATATAATCGCCCCGGCGGATGTGTACACCAATTACCACATCAGCCTGCGCCCTCATTTCATCCATAATTTTTTTTACTTCCAATTTATATTTTTCTACGGGTGTAAAAAACTGGCGTATTTCATTTTCATATTTATTAAAGTTGGCATAGTCCCTGAACAGCCAGCCTTGGGTAATGGTTGTTTTTGTTTGTGCATCCTTTACAAATACAGCATCGTTCAAATCAAATACCTTAATTTTTTTATCATGGCTTTTGAAGATGCGGTACAATATATAGAACGGTGTACGGGTAAATAATTGGTGGGTAATGTCAGCCCATAACCTGAAGAGCCTGCTGAAAGCCCGATCAAAAAAATGATTGTTGAAAAGCGTTACACTTACAGGATGGCCATTGAAATAATTTTTGCTGCTGCCTTCAAAGTAAGCATTGTATTCATCAAACTCCGGATTGTATAATTTGTATGTATGCCCAATGCTGTTGGCCAGCAAGTGGGCAAAAGAAAGTATCCTGTTAGCCAACTGCCCGCCTTTATAATTATTGATAACCATTATGCTGGTGGCTATTATTTAAGTGTATTAATTTTCATTTTTCCCCATTACTGTTACTACAGATCAATAATCAAGGTTTCTGATTTTTGCTTGTTATTAATTTCACTCACATAACAAGGATGCGAAAAAAATTAACATTGTCGTGAAAATACCCAATAAAAATTGAAGTAAAAATATCCTGTCAGCAATAAAGAAATCGGTTAAAGTGCATTAAGTAAAAAATCACCGCTTACATTTAACTGCTTATGAACTGCTTTTAAAAAATTAACATCTGGTTTCTGTTTGCCATTCATAATTAAGGAAAGTTTGGTATCGCTAATTTTTAATTTCCGGGAAAGGTCTTTTTGTTTTAGTTTCATCTCAAACATTTTCATTTCTATTATACCTGCAATAGTGGTGGGTGCTGATATTGTAAAAGTGGTTTGTTCGTATTTCTGGGCTGCAACTGCATTTTTGCGGATTTCCCGGAGTTCAGTTTTGGAAACAACTGAACTGCCCTTAGACATTGCAGTATTAATTCTATCCATTACTATTTTGTAATCTTTTTCGGAAGTTATTTTTTTTAAAGCTTTCATTTTACTTTCTTTAGTCTGTTTGTTCTTGCTAAAAATTTATTTTACTTAAATGTTTGAAGCGTCAATCTTATCATATTCTTTGTGAAGTCCGATAAACCGGATAAATACAGTCCGGATATCAAAAAAAATCATCGCTACAAGCCTGTAATTATTACCCCTGATATTAAAAACAAACCTGTCATTACCCACAGCATCTATAGCATTAAAAACTTTTTTCACCTCATAAAAATTACTCCAGTCAGATGCCAGTGTTAAGCGGTACCAGTTGTTTAATGCATCCGCTGATCCAGGGTATTTTTTATAAAAATCTCTGATTGTACCATAACTAATAATAACCATACTGCTTCATTTCTAAACTCAAAAGTAAATATATATTTAGGAAATCTAAATTGTATTTATGTTTTCTAAACTTGAATGAATAGGAAATTACATATACATGATTCTGGTGAATTTTGAGAGCCAATTAGTTTATCTCCTGCATCTCCACCAGTTTTTTATAAAAACCATTCTGCACTATCAATGATTCATGCGTTCCTCTTTCAATGATTTCCCCTTTTTGTAACACTATTATTTCGTCAGCATTTTTAATGGTACTCAGGCGGTGGGCAATTACAAGTGAAGTCCTGTCCTGCATTAAATTGATGATGGCATCCTGCACCAATCTTTCACTTTCCGTATCCAATGATGAAGTGGCTTCATCTAAAATTAAAATAGGAGGGTTCTGTAATACGGCCCTCGCAATGGTTACCCGCTGGCGTTCGCCACCACTAAGCTTATTGCCCCTGTCGCCAATGTTGGTAAAGTAGCCTTCCTCTTTGTTGATAATAAAATTATGGGCATTGGCAATTTTTGCGGCATAAATAAATTCTTCTTCTGTGGCATCAATATTTCCCAGGGCAATATTGCTGGCAATCGTATCATTAAACAGTATCGGCTCCTGTGTTACAAAACTCATTTGCTTACGCAGCGATTCGATGCTGTAGTCTTTTATATTGATGCCATCAATCAAAATTTCACCTCCGGTAACATCATGAAAACGGGGTACCAAATCTGCCAGCGTAGATTTACCTGCACCGGAAGAACCTACCAGTGCCACCGTTTTTCCTTTCTCAATTTTGAGGTTAATATTTTTTACCACCAC
>JAYVZR010000516.1:0-2814 GCA_043783135.1 Ferruginibacter sp.
AATGTGGCAATAGCTGGGCCGGTAAATTGTTTTGATTGATTAAATAAGTACCAAATAACTTTTTCATACAAATAATTTTAGTGATAAATAATGATTACAAAATTGTAATAACTATTTTTATTTGATGATAGAGGTATTCCCTATTTATTGATGTGCTATTCCCTATTTTATAATTTCCTGACGAACAGCTTCTGTTACAGCTTTAAAGCGTGAGTTAACATCAAGTTTAAAAAGTATGGAGGAGATATGATGATCAACCGTTTTAGCAGATATAAAAAGTTGGGCGCCAATTTCTTTGTTATGTAACCCTCCCTGCAGCAATTGTAAAACATCAAGTTCCCTGCAGGTTAACAGGGCAGTATTTGACTGGGTAGTTTTTCTGATCCCCCTGGGGATATTTTTAATGCCTGAAGTCCGCATTTCGAATTTCATTTTTTCATACACCGCATCGGCACCCAATTCATGAACTATCCCTATAGCTTTTCTTTTATCCCCCTCGTTTCCTTCAAATAAAGTAACTGCGTACTCGTAAGGGCAACCTAATTTTTCCCATACTGCCGCCTCTTCCAGCACCTTTGATATACTATTTACTTCTACAGCTTCATATATTTCTTTAAGCACCGGATGTTGCTTCCTTGCCTTCTTCAACCAATAGTAAAATCTACTTTTTTTAGAATCCTTTGTTGCCTCCCTGAACCTGCTTATCGTTTGGTCAAGTACTTCTGTTTCAATATAAATCTTTCCGGTTATCCATTCATATTCCAGTAAGGCAAATAATGCCGGAATAATTCCTTGCAGTTCCGTAGTTTCAAAAGCCAGGTTTTTTGCTTCGAGCAATAAGGATAATACATCCCGGTCACCCCTTCTTATTTTTATGGTTGCTACCACCAGCAACGCACCAATTTTAATAACCGGAAAAAGGTTTTCGTTTTTTAAAAGGTTGTCCGCAATGGTATATGCTTCATTAAAATAGCCGGTTTCCAGTTTTAGTCTGGCATAAAAGCATTCCATAAATAATTTGGATGAATGAAGATCCATTTCATTACAATATTGCATACCCTCTTTCAATGATTTTTCTGCCAATGCATATTCTTTCATGCTTACCCCACCACTAACCAGGTTGCTATAGGCACGGGCAACATGTTCGTGATAACCATTTTTTAAAGCAATTTCCAGGCTATCCTGCAACATACCAATACCCTTTTTTATAGAACAATAATCCTTCATATACACTGTACCTACACTATTAAGCGCATGGGCAAGCGTTTCCTCATCATTCACTTCTTTTGCAATGGCAATAGCTTTCTTGCCCCACGTTATACATTCTTTAGTATCATTCGACAGCATGCTCAACTGGGCCATGTTACTGTACGCCATTGCTTTTGCGTTAGAGGAAGGTTGGTTTTCCAAGGTTTCCATTGCCTGCCTGCCAAAATTTTCCGACAGCTGTTGGTTACCTTCATACCACCATAGCCGGGATAATAACCGCATACAATAACCTATCTTCTCCACATGGTTTTTCTTCTTCCAGATAGTCAGTGCTTTTCCTATATAAATAATAGCTTCCTTATGCTGGTTAGTCAGATAACATTCATACGCATACAATTCGTAAAGTTCAACCAACAGGTTTTCATCTTTTCCGTGGTAATATTCAATGGCGGAAAAATATAATTTAGATGCTTCTATGTGTGCACCTACAGAAGATGCCTGTTTTGCGGCTACAGGAGCATATTGTACCACCAATTCGTATTCATTCGCATTTTTAGCGTGATGGATAATGCGTTCTGTCTGATTGTTTTCTTCAAATTCTTTTCGAAATAGTTCCAGTATTTTTTTATTAAAAGCTATCCTTTTTAACGGGGATAAAGATTCTTCAATGGTTCGCCTGTATAATTCATGTTTAAACAGCAGCAGCCCGTTATTAATAATTAAAATACGGGCATCAAGAGAATTCTCAATAACATCTTCATACTGTGGATCAATTTTTTCAAGGTACCGGGTCTCAAGGCCGGTGGGCAGCACGGATAATATATCCCAGATATATTTTGTTTTTTCATCTTGCCGGTTATGTACCGCTAATATGGAATCTTTGATATTATCAGGTATGCCAGGGCTGTAGCTCGCCAATATTTCATTTACATAAAATGGGTTGCCGCCGGAGATGCTGTACACATCTTCCCCGCTATATCCTTTTTCTACAGCCAGTTTTTCAACTGCTCCCTTAGATAATGCTGTGAGGTGGAGTGTGGTGAAACAATCCGGGGGGAGCTGCCCTAATACATTTCTCAAAGGGTGCCGGGAATGTATCTCGTCGTCGCGGTAAGTAAGGATAAACAGGCAGGGCAATAGTGCTATGCGCCTTGCAAAAAATTTTATAAAATCCATTGTAGCTTCATCTGCCCAGTGTATATCTTCAAATACTATAAGGGTCTTTTTATTTTGATTATTCAACTCACTAAAAAATCCGGCAAATAATGCGGAGCGTTCTTCAATGGTATTGCTGCTGGGCCAAAGGCCGCTTTTTACCTGCCACATAATATCATACAACGGTGCCAGTGGCCGGGGTGTAAACAATGCATCGCAGGCTCCCTGGTAAATAGTACAATCCCCTTTTTGTTTTTTACAAAAAGTTTTTACCAAAGCGGTTTTACCAAGGCCTGCTTCGCCAGTTATAAATATAGAGTGCCCTTCCCCTGCTTCGATGTTTTTTAATTGAGCCTGCAGCAATGCTAAAAAATTATCTCTTTCTATCAGCTCCATATACTGTTTTATAAAATGAAAGTATGGTTATTTATAAAATGGGCATATCAATAT
>JAYVZR010000517.1:0-7667 GCA_043783135.1 Ferruginibacter sp.
CCGAGTCAATTGTTTTTTTTAAATGAACAGCCTGGTTATACGCTGGAATACAGATAGAAACTTTAGACATTAACTGTTCGTTTACGGGCCACGCAAATAATGAACTCCTTTTTGGTCAAGGCATTACTAATATTATGTGTATCGTAGTTTTGATATTTGATCAATTCAAGTTCCAATCCTGCTGTTTTTAGCCAACTTGCTATTTTACCTTCATTGATATAAAAGGTAAGGTGAAACCCCATTTTCATTGCCTGCTCACTTTGTTCCTGCATATACGGAGTAGAAAAAATGAATTTTCCATTGTCCTTTAGTGCCTTGCTAAAGATGGTTAAAAGTTTAATGATATTCTCTTCCTCAAAATGCTCCAGGGTTTCAAAAGAAACAATGCTGTCAAATTGGTGCGTAAAATTTAACTGCAGTAGGTTTTCATTTAAAAAGGTTACGTTCCGATACTCTTGGTAACGCTCGCTAATTGCATTGACTACTTCTTTATTTAAATCAGCTCCCGTTACCCATTTAGCTTTGTCAGCTAAAATAACAGAACCATATCCCGTACCACAGGCAAAGTCTCCGCAAACATCACCATCATCAATTTTTTCTTTGGCAAATTCATATCTTTTTAAGTGATTTTTTTGATAGACATCTAATTTATCAAAATTTATTTCCTTGTTGAACAGTATATCCACCCTTTCGCCATTGTCGCCCAAAGGATTTGATAGGTTAAAATCATAAGGCACATCCTCAATTGTGTTTGAGATTAGCCAGTTTAATTTTCTATACACACGTTTAAAAAATGACACCATTATTTAAACAGATTGCTTTGATTTCAGTGAAATTTCAATACTATCCAGGCCATTGTAATGCTTATATCTTGCAACTATCAATCCATCTACGGAATAAGTATCTTCTTCATCAGCATTGCACAGAATTATAAATTCATTTGTAGTCAAAAATTCTATGCATTCATAATGTACTTTATTTCCGTGAGTTGAAATAAATACGTACCCAATTTTATGATGCCTGATTGTATTAATCGCTCCGCAAAGCATATCATATTCGAAACCCTGTATATCTGAATGTAAAACATCTATAAACTGAATATTATTTTTGTTTACGTAATCATCCACGCAAATAACAGGTGTATAATTTTCGATACCAGAAGTCTTTCCGATGAAGGCATTTGTAAAATGACCCTTTACTTTATTAATCCTAAAATTATTTATGCCGTACATCAAATTAAAAACCTCCCGCTCTACAAGAAAGTTTTTTGCATCCCTTACTTCTTTATTGAACCATATAGAATAAAAGGACCAATAAGAACCAAATTCAAGCATTATTGCTCCTACCGGCATTGTGGGCAAAACTTTGCCGAAAGCATATTCTTCCTGTGGTTCATGTACGCCTTTGTTTTTATACAACATCTGTACAATAGGTTCTCCATAATAACCGCCGAGCGTTACCGCAATACCGTTGTGCATAAACTGCTTTCCATTCTTAACCGATCCAGCGTCAAAATGCCTGTCAATTAATTTGTTATCAGGGCAATTCATAACATCCCGTATTCGGTTCATCCAATAATCATCCAATGGCTTTTTCAAAAAGGAATGATCATAAAAACCCAAAGGCAAAAACACTTTTAATTTAACCTGGTGAAAAATATTACTTTGAAATATTTTATTCATAAACCTCTTATATCGAAAAGAAATATCATTAGCGACTTTACTATATAGATTCATTTTTCTAATTATGGTTTAATTAGTAATCCTTGACAAGTAGGCAATGTTAATATCTCAACAGATTTTGATTTTGCGAATTTATCGTGCGCTAATTTTTGGTCATTGGAAGCGTTAGCATATCCATAATCATCAAAAATTATTATCCCTCCGCTTACCATTCTATCCCAAAAAAATTTAAGTGCTTCTATTTCAGGAATAGCAGCGTTCATATCAAGAGAAAGGAAACAAACTTTATCGGTATCAACCTGAAAAAGTGTTTCTGGAACTGCTCCTTTTATTATATTGACATTGAAATCTCTAAAAGTATTTTCAACCTGTTTAAATAATTCATTTGTGTCTTCATTGTCATAACCCATTAATTTATTTCTCTTTAATTCTTCCTCTGTGCTATACTTTTCATCCAATCCATTAAAAGTATCCAATAAATAATACTTTTTATTTGAGTCATTAAAATTGACATAATTTACAATTGCTCTGGCGAAAATACCTGTGTGTACTCCGCAGTCTACAAAATCGCCATCCAAATGCATAGCATGTTTTGCACCCCAACATAACACATGTATCCTCCATTCAATGTCGTAGTTTTTTAATAATGTTCCACCATCTGTATGCTTTCCTAATTTATATGATTCTTTAAAAAGTGAATCATTTAAAAAATCTGCATTATGATAAGTGTACAGTAAATCGTTGGAATAAGTTATTTTATCTTTAGGCAGAACAAAATTTTTATCCAACAATTTTTCTTTGTTGATGTATCCTAATTTTCGAAGTATTCTTTCAATCACTAATAATAATTTTTTTTGCCTTCCATTGCAATAATGGTCTTACATAACCAGGAAACCTATGTGTATAATTTCCCCTCGCAGAATCTCCTTTCATTTCATCTACTACATTAAAGGAAATAATCTTTTCAGCATGCACAAATATTTCAAGAGGGCTAGCTATAAACAAGGCAACGCTGATGGAGAAATTTCCTTCGCTCATTAAATTACCCGGGATCCACATTGTAGCCTCGTAAAGACCAGGTGTTCTTTTTTCTGTACGTATAGCAGATGTAACATCATGGGAATTAAAAATATTCACGTCTTCATTATTGTATAGGTTGGCTCCGTGTATAAAGCTATGGTCTTCTTTTAAAACACTATATTTTATTGTAATGCCGATATTTTCCGTTATTTCAAAATTCCCGTCAGCTGGTGTAGTGTTGTCTTCATAATGAATAAAAATTTCCAATAGTTTTACTATGTCATTTCCTGGCGCATCATTTATTAGCCACGACTGTTTCAAGCTTACCTGGCTGTCAACAGAGAGGTATTTATTGATCGTATTCGATACTTCGCCTGATTCTACAAGGTTTCCATTGCGAAGAATAATACAATTATTACATAGCTGCTTTACAGCCTGCATACTATGGCTAACAAATAAAACAGTCCTTCCTTCATTATTACTCACATCCTTCATCTTTCCCAAACACTTTTTTTGAAACTCTGCATCGCCAACAGCCAATACTTCATCTACAATTAAAATTTCTGAATCTAAATGTGCCGCTACTGCAAAAGCCAGCCTTACATACATACCGCTGCTGTAGCGCTTTACCGGGGTATCAATATATTTTTCCACCCCGCTAAAATCAATTATCTCTGCCAATTTTCGGTCAATTTCTTTTCTGCGCATACCCAGTATGGCGCCATTCAAATAAATATTTTCCCTTCCCGAAAGTTCAGGATGAAAACCAGTTCCTACTTCCAGTAAACTTGCAATACGGCCCTTTGCTTTAATTATACCCTTTGTTGGTGCAGTAACCCTGCTCAATATTTTTAACAGTGTACTTTTACCTGCACCATTGCGGCCAATGATACCCACGGCATCTCCCTGTTCTATTTCAAAATTGATGTCTTTTAAACTCCACGCAATATTGGTTTTACTGGTGGTGGCCTGGTTATTTTCTTCCCCAATTATTAAAAATGGATCTTCCTTTTTGCGCACACCTGCCCACCACCGTTCAAGATCACGGGATAGTGTACCCGTACCTATCTGGCCAAGCTGGTAAGCTTTTGAAAGATTTTCAACTTTTATTGCTGTTGGCATTTAGTATAATATCTTAAAAGAATTAAATAGTATCAATAAAATTCCTTTCTACTTTATTAAAAACAAAAATCCCGATAAAAGCAATACACAATGTTACGGCTGTGCAAATGCCCAGCGAGGCCCAGCTAAAACTGCCTTGTCCTAAAAACCCATAACGAAATGTTTCAATAATCGGCGTCATAGGGTTGATTGAAAAAAGCCAACTGTACTGGGGGTATTTTTTTACAGCTTCAGACAATGGATAAACAACAGTAGTTGCATACATCAGCAGCTGCACGCCAAAAGTTACCAGGAAAACAAGATCACGATATTTAGTGGTTAAGGCAGAAATAATCATTCCTGAGCCAAGACCCAGTAAAGCCATCAATATTACCAGTAAAGGAAATAAAAATGCGAAGGCGTTGATGTGTACAGGAGCGCCTTTAATACCATAATACGCCATCATTAAAAAAAACAACAGCATTTGTACCCCAAACCTAACAAGGTTACTAAGCACAATACTCATGGGCATAATGAGCCGGGGAAAATATACTTTTCCAAATACATTTGAATTGTCTTTGAAAACAGTAGATGTTTTTGTAAAACATTCGGCAAAATAATTCCAGGCTGTAATACCTGCCATATAAAACAAAGGGGCCGGCAAACCTTCGGTAGAGATACCAGCCAAATTTCCAAAAACAAAAGTGTAAATGATGGTAGTAAACAAAGGCTGAATAAAAAACCACAGAGGTCCCAAAATAGTTTGTTTGTAAAACGATACAAAATCACGACGAATCAGCAAGAGTAATAGATCCCTGTAATGCCATACTTCCCTTAGCTTTAGATCGAAGATACCGGCATGTGGTTCTATAATCAAATCCCACTCTTCTTCTGCCAAAATATTTTTTTTTGTTTTGATGTTGCTTTCTTAAATAAAATTATAGAATTTTCCATCATTCAATTATTTTTCGCAAATTTTCTTTGTAAACCGTATAGCTGAATTTATTCATTACCTGCTGCAGGTTAGGGATAAAGGCCGGTTTATTTTCAAGTACCGTAATAATCGCATTATTAATTTGTTCGGTATCATCGGGGTTGATGAGTATCCCTAAATTACCATTATCTAATGCATCTGCAGAGCCATCTACATTTCCCGCTATTACCGGTTTTCCGTAAAACATGGCTTCAATAAATACAATGCCGAAACCTTCTTTCTTACTTGGCATAATATACAGGTCGGCCAGGGCATAATGTGTTGCCAGCTCTTCATCAGCAATAAACCCGGTTAAAATAATATGATTCTGTAAACCCAACCGGATAATAATATCATCTACCCTTTTCTTTTCAATTGCATCATATTTTCCAACTAACAGGTATTTGATGCCGGGGTATTTTTCTTTCAGGAAATGAATAGCATTTATCACTTTATCATACCCTTTATAGCCTTCGTTTCCGGCCAGGCGGGTAAGCGTAAATAAAACTTTATCATTGGCATCAATACCATAGCGCATAAGTAAATTTTCATCCTTTGGTTGTTGTTGCGCCGGAGGCAAAAAAGGGTCAAGACAATTGTTGAGTATAGTAAATTTTTCTTCCGGAAGATTGTACAATTGCATCATCTTCTTTTTTGTAAAATCGCTTACCGGTAAAATCTGGTCGCATTTGGCCAGCATCATTTTCTTCCACCCGGGGAAATTGCGCCATACCTCAATACCATGAGCAATTAAAAATAATTTTGTTTTTGGAGAAAATAATTTGATGGCGAAGCCTACTGTTACCAAATTAACATGGCTCAAAATTACCATCCTGCTATTACTGCCTTGTTTAATAGCGGCAAGCAAAAACTTAAGCCGTTGCTTACCAAAACCCAAAAAAACCTGTGCCGGAAAATAGATTGGATTTACTTCCTCAGTTTCATCATACAAAGAAAAAATTTTTACTCTTTTATTCACTTGCTCCCCCGACAATTCATATAAAGCCTTACCGGCCGCCATGCATACTTTTTCAATTCCGCCTGTTGCAGAAAACAACCTTAGCGTTAAAAATAAAGTATCGGTTTTAGGCGGCTTCATGATTTCCCATTAGCAACACAGTTAAAAATTGCGCCCAATGCAGCTTTCCATTAACAAATTGTTTATGATAATCAGCATTTTTTATTCCTGCGTGGCTACGGGCATATTGATCGTTTATCAGCCAGTCTTTAAATGGAAATGAAAAGCCCATTTTTGGCCTGTTCCATACCTGCTCAGGTATTGATTGTTTAAAACTATCTACCAGCAATTGCTTATTAACCGTTCCTGAATATTTTACTGTACTGCATATTTGAAGGGAAAGTTTTAGAAATTCCTTGTCCAAAAAAGGTACCCTTATTTCAACCCCATGCGCCATGCTCATTGTATCAGCATCTCTCAATAACTGGTTCTGCATAAATAAATTTGCCTCTATCCAGCTGGCCTGGTTTTTTGCAGTTAAATTATTTATATCTGGAAGTTGAGGATAGCTCGCTAAAAGATTCCATACTTCCGTTTCACTTGCATCTAAATATTTGGCTATCTCATTAGGTATAAACTGGCCACGTAAAAAAAGATACATGCCCGCAGCACCAGGAATACTTAAGTAACAGATACGCCGTAATTTTATTGAACTGCTGTGGCGGGCAGACTTTAATAAGGATGCAGGCATTTTTTGTACCAATAATGCCGGTTGTATTCTTTTAAAAGATGGGTAACCGCCATAGAGTTCATCGCTACCTACACCAGACAGAACCGCTTTTAAACCATGTTCCTTTGCATACCTACTGATAAACCAGGTATTGATGCCATCACAACTTGGCAGGTCCATGGCTTTAATAATCTCACTAAAATGGGCATGAAAAATTTCTTCTGTTAATAATTGCTGGTATTGGTTGCCTTGTAAACCCCTTTGAACAAGATCCTGGTATTTTTTTTCAGAATAATGATCATCGTCAAAAAAAAGCGAGATGGTATTTATGCCAGGTTGTTGTTCTTCAGCAAGCCTTGCAATGATGCTCGAATCAAGTCCTCCACTTAAGAATACGCCAATGGGCGCATCAGACAACAAGTGACGTTTAACTGCCTTTTTTAAGGTGTCTTGCACCAGGGCTATAGCTTCTTCCCTGCTGCTTATTTGCTCTATATAACTATAATGCGTAAACGCCTGTTGCTTAACAGCGCCACTTTCAATATTGTATTGAAGCCAGTATCCTTTTTTTAGCGGCTTCACTTCTTTTAAAGTAGTAATAGGCTCTGGCAAATGTCCGTAAGCCATCAAGTAGACCTGCCAATAAGGATGCGGCGTTTGCAGGTAAGGTATATTTTTAAATGCTCTTACTTCCGACGCAAATGCCAGCCCTTCTGCTGTATGCGCAAAATACAGAGGCTTTATACCGGCAGCGTCTCTTACAAGATATATATTACCGGCATTGTTATCCAAAAGCGCAAAAGCAAACATGCCATTGAACTTTTCAAAAGCTTCAACACCCCAGGTTGCAAAAGCTGCAAGAATTACTTCCGTATCGCTGGCGGTTGAAAAACAACAGCCATGTTTTTTGAGTATTTCTTTTAACTCAAGATAATTATATAATTCGCCATTATAACTGATTACATATGCTTCATTATGGTATGCCATTGGCTGATGGCCAGCCATTGATAGGTCTATTAAAGAAAGCCTTCTGTGGCCTAATACCAGGTGATGATCAGCGCAGGTATATATCCCTTCATCATCAGGCCCCCCATGTTTTAATAGAGTGCACATTTTACCAACAGCAGCCTGTATTGCATCCAGCGGCATTGAACGATTGATAAGCCCGGCAATTCTACACACGTATCTTAGTTATGAGTTATA
>JAYVZR010000518.1:0-2811 GCA_043783135.1 Ferruginibacter sp.
TTAACGGGCTGCAATATTACGTTAATCATCCAACCTGTCCAAAATACGTTGCAAATATTTTTTCTTAAAATAATATTCTTTAATTTTTAATAAATCCGGAGTACTGATAGTGGTGTCTTCATATGTTTCAATAATTGTTTTTACCCCTGCATAAATATCGTTTTCAAAAGCAATAATTGCTTCGGTAGAATTGGCTCCAAGGTTTTCATTCAGTTCCATTACTTCCATCAAAAAGTCTGGAGGTAAGGGATATTTTTCCTCTTCCTTCAATAAACCTTTTAACTGTAAAACATATTTAATGGTGCTGTCTTTATTTTGAAAAATCTTCAGAGCCTTATTGATGGCTGATGATTTTTCCAGCATATCCTGCTGTTCGGCTTCATCTGTCTGTGTATAAAAATCGGGATGGTATTTTTTTTGTAATTCAAAATACTTTTTTGGTAAGGTTGCTTTATCAACATGCAGGCTTACGGGTAATTCAAATAATTCAAAGTAATTCATTATGTTTTATTAAGATTGAAATGGGTATACCTGTTAAACGAATTTATGGCTGTATTTATAACTTGTGTAATTTGTAATAATTCTTCTAATAAACAATACTGCAATAGCACAAATTACAAATTAGAAATGCCAACTTCCAAATTAATAATAACTTGCCTTTTAAAATACAGTATTAGATGTTACAAATTGGTTTAATAAGAGAAGGGAAATTGCCTGTGGATAATCGTGTAGCCCTTACCCCCGCTCAATGTAAATGGCTGCATAAAAATTTTACTGATATAAAAGTTACTGTTCAGCAAAGCAGCAACCGTTGCTATGGAGATAAAGAATACAAGATGGCCGGTATAACTGTGCAGGAAGATCTGGGCCATTGCGATGTATTGCTTGGTATAAAAGAAGTACCGGTTGATATGCTAATAAAAAACAAGACCTACCTTTTTTTTTCTCATACCAAAAAATTGCAACCTTATAATCAACATTTGATACAGATAATTACTGAAAAAAAAATTACCCTCATTGATTATGAATGCCTGGAACACGAAGATGGAACAAGGATAATTGGTTTTGGTTTTTTTGCCGGTATTGTTGGCGCACACAATGGCATGATGGCCTATGGCAACCGTACGGGCCAGTTTCAATTACAAAGGGTTTCGACTGTAAACAGTTTTCAAAAGCTGATACATACTTATTTTGGATTAAAAGTGCCGTTGGTAAAAATAGCCGTAACCGGAAGCGGGCGTGTTGCTCATGGGGTACTGGAAATTATGAACCTGCTTGGCATACACGAAGCTGAACCGGAAGAATACCTGTCCAAAAAATTTGCTTACCCGGTATATGTTCACCTTAAAGGCACTGACTTATATGAACATAAACAAACAGGCAAATACAACCGTGATGATTTTCATGAACACCCCGAAAATTATGGCTGTAAATTTTTAAATTATATTGGTGAAACAGATATTTTATTAAATGGTATTTACTGGAACAAAAATGTACCCCGTTTATTTGAACTGGAAAATTTGAAAAAAGAGAATTTTAAGATTACTACCATTGCTGACATTACTGATGATTTGTATGGATCGATACCCTGCAATTTAGGTGATAGTACTATTGTTGAACCAATTTACGGGGTTGATAAAAATACATTTAAACTCACTGCGCCTTATTTACCCAACTCGGTAGATGTAATGGCAGTAGGGAATTTACCCAACGAATTACCAAGGGATGCAAGCCGTTATTTTGGTGAACAACTGATAAAATTTGTACTGGACGATATCAGGAAAGGGGGTAGTAAAACCATTAATAAAGCCACCATAATTAAAGGGGGCAAATTGAATGAACCATTTGAATATATGCAGCAATATATTGAAGGCAAAGGATTATAAATACAAATAATAATCTTTTAATAGCGCCACAAATTCACGGGAGTAATCACCTGCTTCATTTTTTATTACCAATTGCCGGTTTATCGTTGGCATATTTATTTTTGATAGAAACAGAATACCTCTGAAATAAGGATGATTCAGGTTATTGCGTAACAATATTTTTTCTGCTATACAAAAATTTAATGCAGAGGCTTTATTTATAAAATTATCTACGCGGTGGTAAGGTAATAAAACAGCTAATGTTCCATCATCTTTCAAATGGGCATCTGCTATCAATAATAATTGTTGCAGTGTTAAGCCGGTATCATGCTTTGCAGTATTTTTCTTTTTATCTGTTGATTGTAAATCTCCCTCAAAAAAGGGTGGATTACAAATGATTGCATCATATTTTGTACTAAAGCTGAAATGCAGGATATCACTGTTGTAAATGGAAACCCTTTCTTTAAAAATCGACTCATTAAAATTATTTTTTGCCTCTTCGAATGCATCATTGTCAATTTCTACTGCATCAATAAAAGCTGTTGTTTTTTGTGCCAGCATCAAGCTTAGTAAACCGGTTCCAGTACCAATATCCAGGTAATGGTTAATAGAGCCAGCATCCTGTAACTCTTTAGCAGCAAGTGATTCCGCAATAGCTGCTCCAAAAATGCAGGAATCTGTACTTACTTTCATGGCGCAAAATTGCTGATGAACAGTAAATTGTTTGAATTGAAAAAAAAAATTTGCCAAAGTGAAAAAATAATTAAGAAAAATAAAAATAATGTTATACCATAAATGTGGCCCTGGGCGATGGGCTTATACTCAATGGAACAAAATCGTTTTCCAGAAATTTGTAATAACCGGTAATCGCTATCATTGCAGCATTGTCGGTACAATATTCAAAGGCAGGGATAAAAGTTTTCCAGCCGAGTTTATTGCCTGTATC
>JAYVZR010000519.1:0-2811 GCA_043783135.1 Ferruginibacter sp.
TCATTGGAAACCAGGTATGTCCAAATTCATGATCTGTAACACCAAATAACTGGTCTTCTGTTGCTTTCCATCCACAAAAAACTATTCCGGGATATTCCATACCTCCAACGTTACTGGCTACATTGGTAGCAGCAGGATAAGGAAATTCAAGCCATCTTTTACTATAATTTTCAATACTTTTTTTTGTATACTCAGTTGCCCTTCCCCAGGCTTTTGAGCCATTACTTTCTGCCGGGTAAACACTCATTGCCAAAGAAGTTTTTCCACTGGGTAAATTTATTTTGGCTGCATCCCAGATAAATGCTTTTGACGAAGCCCAGGATATATCCCTTGCATTTGTAATTTTATAATGCCATGTCAGGGTAGTTCCTTTAGGCCTTGAAGAAGGATCGGTTACTTCAGTTTCAGAACGTATCACCACAGTTTTATCACTTTTTTTGGCACTTGCCAAACGGCTATTTTGTGTTGCTGTTAATACTTCAGCAGGATTCTGTAATTCACCACTTGCCACTACAATGTGAGATGCTGGAGCAGTAATGGTAATATCAAAATCGCCATACTCAAGGTAAAATTCACTAGGCCCTAAATAAGGCAATGTATTCCAGCCCTGCACATCATCAAACACACACATACGTGGATACCATTGAGCTACGGCAAAAATTTCTCCATTTTTAGTTTTTAAAATACCACACCTGTCTGCTCCATATTCCGGAATAATAAAAGAGTAATCAATTTTTATTTTAACTACATCGCCACCGGCATTCATTGGTTTTGGTAAACGAATCTGCATCCTTGAATCTGTTATGATATAATTGGCCACACCATCATTTAATTGAACTTTGGTAATGATGTATCCGCCATTAAAACCGCTTTTAGCATCGCCATACCGGCTGCGGCTATCAACCGGCATTCTTGCTTGTCCACGGCTGTCTTTATTAAATAAATTTTGGTCTAATTGCAACCATAAAAAAGGTAATGTATGCGGGCTGTTATTTTTATATTTTATCGTTACGCTGCCTGTTATCTGGTGTGTTATATCATTTAGTGAAGAAGTAATTTGATAATCGGCCCTGTTTTGCCAATAACCAACATTTGGCTCACCATTCGCTCCCCTTGTGATTGTTTCTATTGCAGGATAAAAAAACGGAGAGAAAAGTGCATGAGGATCATAATTGGATTCTATAGTTTTTTCCTGGGCAAAAATGGTGAATGTTACTGCAGACAGTAAGCAAAACAATACAGTTTTTTTTATCATACTTTTATTTTTATATTTAAAGAGAAATTTAATACTAATTATATAAAATGCTATTGCGAAAAAATACGATAGCTGCTTACATTACTTACTGCCATTGTTTCAATAATTTTTTGCCTTCTTCTTTTATAGCGGCATCGTCTTCAGTATTATTTGGCATCGAAAGCATTTTATTGATACTTGCAATGGCTTTATCATCTTGTTCATTCTTTTTATACGCCTTGGCCAATTCCAGGTAATTTAAAATAAAACCATTGGAAATGCTATTGCATTTTTCAAATGCAAAAATAGCTTTTGTTATAGAACCTTCAGGAATGCTTCCATACATTAATCTTGCAGCAGAACGTTCAATTATGTTTAGATTGCCTAACTCGTAATTCCACCTTCCCAACACGTGCCATGCTTTAAAATTTTGTGGATCGTTTTGTATTGATTTATCTAAGTATTTTTTTATTTCTTTGGCAGTAATAATTTTTTCCTTCCCGCTTTTATTCATAGTACTGTTACCTAATGCAATGGCCATTACACAGTTGGTTTCGGCATTATCAGGGGCAAGCCTTAACGCAATGCCGGCATAAGTTTTTGCTGCTGCACAATAATCATCCCTTACTATCCTATCTGCCTGCCGTTGGCCAATCCTGCTGCATAATTCGCTGCATTTATTGAGGGCATATATGTTGGCGGGTTGCAGTTTTAGTACTTCTTTAAATGCAATAAAAGCCCCCTTTTCATCTGCAACTGCTTCAAGTTTATCTGCTGACTTTATTAATATACTAACATCCTGTGCCGATGCACTTATAAAAAAAAGGCAGGTACAAAAAAAGATAAATAAAGCCTTCATAGCTAAAATACTTTTGAATAACTAACGCCTACCGTTCCCTGCAAATTGCCGATTGGCGGATTTAATTTTTTTATAGAGATGTTAACAGAATCTATCTTTTCATCCGATAACCGGATTTTTTCCGCCAGTTCCTGTACCAACATCTCCAATAAAGGGGTTGGCTTATCCATCACCTCTTTTATTACAGTATACAAAGAAACATAATCAACCGATTGCTTAAGCTTTGTAATGTTTTGCCGGGCTTTAATTGATACATCTACATTCACTTCAAAATTATTACCCAAAATCTTTTCTTCTTTATACATTCCATGAAAAGAATGAAAAAGTAAATTATGTAGATGAATGGTTAACATTATTGCATAAAAATTAAGTTTTAAAAATGGCTGATATCATCACTAAAAAATACTGCTTTAGTGATGAGCATCTTTGGCACCCAAATACCTTTCTGCATCCAGTGCTGCCATACATCCACTACCAGCTGCAGTTACAGCCTGCCGGTATATTTTATCCTGTACATCGCCTGAAGCAAATACACCTTCAATATTTGTTTTAGAAGTTCCAGGTGTGGTTATAATGTAACCAGCCTCATCAAGAGTTAGCCAGTCTTTAAAAATATCGCTATTGGGATGATGGCCTATTGCAACAAAAAAGGCACTTACGGGAATTTCTCTTTTTTCGCCAGTCTCATTATTTTTAATACGCACTGCTTCCACTTTTT
>JAYVZR010000520.1:0-2802 GCA_043783135.1 Ferruginibacter sp.
GACGGAAAGCAAACATTAAAAGATTTTTTTGATGTTCCTAACAATGTATATGCTGTTGGAAGATTGGATTATGACAGTGAAGGATTGCTGATACTTACCAACGATAAAAAATTAAATCACCAGTTATTAAATCCTTTGTTTGCACACGAGCGGGAATATTGGGTACAGGTTGACGGAGAAATAAATGAGGAAGCTATACATGATATTCAGCAAGGTGTTGATATTACTGCAGACGGAAAACTATACCGTACAAAAAAAACTAAAGCTACTATATTTAAATTACCCCCTGATGTACCAGACAGAACCCCTCCAATAAGATATAGAAAAAACCTGCCTGTCAGTTGGATAAAATTAGTACTCACAGAAGGTAAAAACAGGCAGGTACGTAAAATGACAGCAGCAGTTGGTTTTCCTACCCTGCGACTTATACGTTATCGCATACAAAACTGTACTATTGAATCGCTTCAACCCGGCGAAATGCGCATATTAACACCGGGTGAAATGAGCCAGTTTCTTTTTCCGGAAAGAAATGATTTGCATAAATTCAGCAAATGAGTTTATTTCCTATAACTTGTAGCTTCTTGTTTCTTTAAAACGTTTAAAATAATAACAGCCGTATGCTTAAATCAATGACTGGCTTTGGCCGGGCAGAACAAACCGTAAATGATAAAACATTTTTAGTTGAAATAAAATCACTCAACGGCAAACAATTTGAAATGCAGATGAGGTTACCTCCCTTATTGAGGCCTTACGAATTTGAAATAAGAAATATTTTACAGGAGCAATTGGTAAGGGGTACTATTGACTGTGTGATTACCATTAAACAAAATGGCACTTCCAAACCGGTAAATATCAATACTGATTTAATTAAAGCCTATTACCGCCAGATAGAACAGCTGGCAGGTGAACTGAATATAGATACGAATGCTGTATTAAGTTCGCTTATACGTTTGCCAGAAGTGGTAACACCCACCAACGACATGCTGAATGATGATGACTTTGAAGATTTTAAAAAAGTGTTGCAGAGTGCGCTGGCAGAATTAAATAAACATCGGGAAGATGAAGGCGCAAGTTTGGAAAAAGATCTAATAAAACGTATTACAAATATTAATGCACAGGAAGAAGCGATTGTAAAATTAGAGCCCAACCGCATGAAGCGTATCAGGGAAGAGATTGTACAGTTACTGGAAGAACATGTAGGTAAAGAAAATTATGATGGAAACCGTTTGGAGCAGGAATTGATTTACTACATAGAAAAAATTGATATTCACGAAGAACAGGTAAGGTTAAAACAGCATTGCGAATACTTTATTGAGCTTTTGGCAAATGGTGATGCTGCAAAAGGTAAAAAATTATCTTTTGTTATACAGGAAATAGGGCGTGAAATAAACACTACTGGCAGCAAGGCATACGATGCCGGTATTCAAAAATGTGTGGTTACCATGAAGGATGAATTGGAGAAAGCCAAAGAGCAGGTATTAAATGTATTGTAGCAACGCTTTTTTGTTTTCAAAAACAACAAGTTTTATTTTTGTATAAATTTTTTTTGTGAGAAGAAAGGCATATTTACCCATCAACCATACTGGTTTTTTATTTTTTGTAATTGTTAATGTATGTCTTTCGGCTTGCACTCAACTGGACGTGTTTGAAAAAAATACTGTGATCCCGAAAAATCAGTGGCAATATTCTTTAATCCCAAATTTTGATTTTGTAATAAAAGATACCACAGCTTCTTACAACGTGTATATCGTATTGCGGCATACAGATGCTTACCAATACAATAATATCTGGCTTAACGTGGGTACACGATCGCCCGCAGATACCATGCGTTATCAAAAATTCGACCTGCAGCTTGGTACCGATGCAAAAGGTTGGGAAGGAACAGGAATGGATGATGTGTGGGAGCTGCGTAAACTAATAACCAATGGCCCTGTAAAGTTTAACAGGGCAGGAAATTATACATTCTCTGTTGCACAAATCATGAGGGAAAACCCATTGGCCAATGTTATGAGTGTAGGTGTAAGAGTAGAAAAGGCGAAGTAAATACTATTCTTTTTTTTTCTTACCGAATTCTACTACAAGTATATAGACCTTTAATTAATAGCATAATTCCTGCAATGACATTCAGCTTCTTTAAAACAAAACGTTTACGTTTAATTTTTGTGGTGTATTGGGTATTGCTGATTTATATTGTAGCTGCCTTGGTATATTGGTTTATTGCTTTAAATGTGCAAAACAGGCAGATGATACAATTTGAAAGGGCACAATTAAAGATGGATAGCCCAGCTTATATTGATGACGTTCAAAAATTAAACTCAATTGAAAAAAGAAAAACCATACAATACATTAGTGAAGGATCTACTTTTCTTTTACTGATTTTTGCCAGTGCTGTTTTTATATTCAGGTCGGTAAGACGGCAATTTATATCAGCCCAGCAGCAACAAAATTTTATGATGGCCATTACACACGAACTAAAAACTCCTATCGCTGTTACCAAACTAAATTTAGAAACACTTGTAAAGCGAAAGTTAGAAGATAGCCAGCAACAAAAACTTTTGCAAAACACCATACAGGAAACCAACAGGTTAAATGCGCTTTGTAATAATATGCTGCTGGCATCGCAGATAGAGACGGGCGGGTACAGCATTACAATGGAGGAAATTAATTTTACAGAACTGGTAAATGAGTGTGTACATGATTGTGTGCTTCGCTTTCCGCAGCGGCAAATTGATGCCTCCATTGCAGAAGATATATTTGTAAATGGTGACCAGCTTTTACTGCAAATGGGCATCAATAATTTAC
>JAYVZR010000521.1:0-7642 GCA_043783135.1 Ferruginibacter sp.
CCAATAAGGTTGCGATGCTTTTTGATCCGGCCTGATAAAAACAGATAAATTGTAAGTGTTGTTGCTATTCTTTTTTAACTGGTCAAAGCCATGAAAAATATCATACATATTTACATCAGCATTTTTTATTGATATGCCCAGCCGGTTATTGATAGTGGTAGTAATTCTTAAACTATCACCCTGCACTGCATATTGGCTGTTGGCTGTAGCCTCCATAAACAGGCCGCTACAATATTCCAACACTTTTTTTATATCATTTTCCTTTTGCTCTTTCCAGTAAACATCATTAACTGTTTCTACTTTTTTATATAAGCGTACCAACTGTGCCACGCTATTTTCAGGATGTTCTGTTGAGTAATTATTAATAATAGAGTCTACACTATTTTGTATACTGTTGTCTTTTGTAACTCTTTTCCAATGAAGGTCCACCCCATCCATAATATCTGTAACAGGTTTTTCGCCTTTTACTATTGTAAGATATTCTATCGACTCCCCCCTTTGAGCCGGTACGCCAAATCCCTGGCTTTTATGCTGGCTTCGTCCCATTGAAGCTATCTCGCCATAACTTTTTCCGAGCAATGCATTATACATACCAGCATCCAGTTTAAACTGATCCTCGCTTGTAGTATTGGTACTGCCAAAATTAAAAGTATTCCATAGCAGGCGTTTAGCCTGCCATACCGTACCCCCCTGCAACAATTGCTCAGGAAATCTTTTAGGATCTGCTGCCGCATCAAAAGCCTCACGGGCAAGTATACCCGAAGCTGCATGATGGCCATGGCCGGCCCTGCTGTCTTCCGGAAAACGGGTAATAATTACATCTGGCTTAAACTTACGGATCACCCAAACCACATCGCTTAATATTTTTTCATGGTCCCATGTTTTTAAAGCTTCTTCGGGTGTTTTACAAAAACCAAAATCGTAGGCCCTGGTAAAAAATTGCTCAGCACCATCTATCCGTCTTGCCGCCAGTAACTCCTGTGTCCGTATCAATCCAAGGTCAATGCCCTGATCATCACCAATTAAATTTTGCCCGCCATCACCTCTTGTTAAACTTAAATAGGCAGTACGGTATAATTTTTCATTGGCGAGGTAAGCAAGCAACCTGGTATTTTCATCATCAGGATGGGCGGCTATATACAAAACAGAACCAAGTACATTCAGTTTTTTTAACTGCAAAAGAATTTCAGACGAAGTATATGTTTTTGGTGTTTGTGCTGTTAAAAGCAGGCTGTTAAACAGAGAAATAAGTACAACAAAGAATTTGCGCATAAATTATTATTGATTACGAATGTAAGTTAATGGATTTTTAAAGTGATACTACTTATAAAAAGGACTTGCAAATATTGAAAAAAATTGTCAATAAAGTTTTACCGGCTCTTCCAAACAATAAAATTAAGGCCATCACATAAATAAACAGCAATTTGGCTATGCGGTGTATATTTGCCAAACACAAATAGAACCGATAAATTTTATAATAATTTGTGAAAAAAAGTTCACACAATTATTTACTGGTTTAATTAGGTACAATTTTAAATAACAAATTTTAGATAAATTTTATTACATATGAAAAATCTTAAAATAGTACAAATTGTATTGTTTTTTTGTTTAAGCGTTCAATGTACAGCACAGGTGGATGCTTATCAATACAAGGCTCAAAAAAAAGTAACTGTTGTAAATGGCGCTGTGGTATCAGCACATCCATTGGCAAGTAAAGTTGGTTTACAAATACTAAAAAGTGGTGGTAACGCAGTAGATGCTGCCATTGCTACACAACTGACACTGGCTGTAGTTTATCCGGGTGCAGGTAATATCGGGGGGGGTGGGTTTATGGTAGCCCACTTAAAAAATGGCAAAAATATTGCTATTGATTACCGGGAAAAAGCTCCTTCCAAAGCCAGCAGGGATATGTACCTTGATGCTAGCGGTAACCCACAAATGAATTTATCGCAGGATGGGCATTTGGCATGTGGTGTACCGGGTACAATTGCAGGCATATTTGCTTCTATGAAATATGCTTCGTTGCCTTTTAAAAAATTAATACAACCTGCTATTGACCTTGCTGAAAATGGTTTTGTGATTACAGCAGGTATGGCAGAAGATTTAAATGATCTAAAAAAAGAGTTTATACAATTAAATACTTCCACCCCTGCTTTTGTAAAAGAAACCCCATGGAAAGGCGGAGATACCCTGGTACAGGAAGATCTTGCCAATACTTTAAAAAGAATCAGGGACCTGGGAGCAAAGGGTTTTTATGAAGGTGTTACCGCAAAATTGATTGTTGAAGAAATGGAAAAAGGCAAAGGCATCATCAGTTTTGATGACCTTGAAAAATATACCGCCAAAGAAAGAGCCGCAATGGAATTTAATTATAAAGGTTACCATATTGTTACCATGCCTTTACCCAGCAGCGGTGGTATTATTTTAGAACAGACATTAAAAATAATTGAGCATAGGGATATAGCTGCAATGAAATTTCAAACAGCAGCAAGTGTACAACTGATGACAGAAGCCGAGCGCAGGTCGTTTGCAGACAGGGCTAAATATTTAGGAGATATTGATTTTGTAAAAGTACCCGTTGCAACTTTAGTTAGTGACAAATACCTTACAGCAAGAATGCAGGATTACACGCCCGGCAAGGCAGGAAATAGTGAAACCATAAAAGCAGGCAATATAAAAGAAAGTGAAGAAACTACACACTTAAGCGTTATTGATAAAGATGGCAATGCAGTATCTATAACCACTACATTAAATGGCGGATATGGCAGCAGAACAGTGGTAGCAGGTGCAGGGTTTCTTTTAAACAACGAAATGGATGATTTTAGTGTAAAGCCCGGCGTACCCAATATGTACGGAGCCGTAGGTGCCGAAGCCAATGCAATTGCGCCTGGCAAAAGAATGCTAAGCAGTATGACACCAACCATTGTATTAAAAAATAACCTGCCTTATATGGTAGTAGGTACGCCGGGCGGTACTACTATACCTACCAGCATTTTTCAAACAATTGTAAATGTTATTGACTTTGGCATGAACGCAGAAGATGCCGTGTACAAACCTAAATTTCATCATCAATGGCTGCCCGATGAAATTGCTATTGAAGATGATTTTGATGCAGCAACTGCAACAGCATTAACAGCCATGGGTTACAATGTAAAAAAACGCGGAGCCATTGGACGCACAGAATTAATTTTAATTGGCTATGACCAAAAAAAATCAATTACTGCCGTGGGTGATAAAAGGGGTGATGATGATGCGGAAGGATATTAAATTTTGCAGCTGTAATTTTTGATATTTAAATGCAGATATTATGGACAGTATAGAAAAAGTTTTCCTTCAATCAGCCATTAAAAGAGTGGCTTATTACAAAGAACTGGGTGATAAAACATTTATCCAGTTAAGCGAAGCAGATTTTCATTTTTTACCCAATAAAGAAAATAACAGCATCGCAATAATTATACAACATATGGCAGGCAATATGCTTAGCCGGTGGAGCGATTTTTTAACCACTGATGGTGAAAAAGACTGCCGGAACAGAGATACCGAATTTGAAGAACAGCAGTTATCCAAACAGCAGTTAATTGATTTTTGGGAGAAGGGATGGGCTTGCTTTTTAAATTCGCTGCAAGCCATTACCGCAGACGATCTTTTAAAAACAATTTATATACGCCGGGAGGCAATATTGTTAACAGATGCCATCAACCGGCAACTGGCACATTATCCTTATCATGTAGGGCAAATTATTTACATCGGTAAAATCATTAAAGATCAACACTGGCAAAGCCTTTCTATTGCAAAAGGAAACTCGCAAAAATATAACCAGGAGCTATTTTCAAAAAAATAACAATGTGTGGGTGTTATTCGTTTTTTAAAATATTAAATTTTAATTAAGATAATATATTGGTATTGAATTTGCCCTTAGGAGGCTAAACGCTATTTTTGTATTAATTGATTCATCCACTGCGCAGTAGCTTTAACATATTAAAATGGTTTCTTCTTACACTGATATTTTGGTTGGTGCTTGCATTATTGCTATTTTATATTAAACCAAACTATGCTACGTGGGTATTTTTTATTGCATTAATGGCCTGGATTACTGCCTGGGTATATGTTTTTGAAAAATCAAAACATAAAATCTTATTTGTACTTTCCTTTTTAGGTATCATAATATTTTCTTGGGTCACTTTACAGGCTACGTTTGTACAAAACTGGGTCATATCTTCTGTATCAACCAAATTATCAGAAAACTTAAAAGCCAGGATAAGCATACAACATATTGACTATAGTTTTTTTGACAAAATGAACCTTCAGGGTGTGCTGGTGGAAGACCAGAAAAAAGACACTCTTGTTTATGCAGGAAGTGTTAACGTGAATATTACAGATTGGTTCTTTTTAAAAGATAAGGCAGTTTTAAAATATGTATCACTAAGCAATGCTGTCGTAAATATGCATCGTACAGATTCTGTTTGGAATTACCAGTTTCTTGTTGACTATTTCTCTTCTCCTAAAAAAACAACTTCCAAAAAAGGCGGAATTGAATTTGACCTGAAAATGCTTGAGCTGAAAAATATTCATTTTAATAAAATTGATAAATGGGAGGGTAATAATGTGAATGTGTCTATAAAAAAATTAGACCTTTCCACAGATGATGTCGATATAGCAAAAAAGCAAATTAATTTAAATACACTTGCATTGGTTGAGCTGGTATTTTCTCAATACGATTATACAGGAAACAGGGAGAAATTAAAAATCCCAAATGACACCAGCTACCCCGAAGCAAAAACTTCAGCTTACCGTTGGAACAGTGCAGGCTGGGTTTTAAATGTTAAAAATATTCATGTTACCAATGGAGCTTTTAGCAGCGAAAAAGAATTGTCAAGACAACCTTACACAGACCAGTTTGATGGAGCTTACCTGCATTTTGGTGATATTAACGGCGATTTAAAAAATGTACATTATGAAAAAGATACCATCACTACCGACCTGACACTTGCTACAAAGGAACGTAGTGGTTTTGAAGTAAAAAAGTTACACGCAGCATTAAAGTTTACTCCCGAATTAATGGAGTTTAAACAACTGGAACTTATTACAAATAAAAGCAGGCTGGGCAATTATTATGCAATGCACTACAAGCATTTTAGTAATGATATGGGCGATTTTTTGCACAGCATAAAACTGGACGCTGATTTTGTAAACAGCGAGTTAAATAGTGATGACCTCGCTTTTTTTGCACCTGATACAAAGCAATGGAAAAAAATTTTTTATATTAAAGGTTTGGCCAAGGGTACTATTGATAATATTACTGCAAAAAAAATGCTGATTAAAACGGGCAATAGTTTTGTAGACGGGGATATTGCTTTAAAAGGATTGCCAGACATCGATAATACTTTTATTGATTTTAGTGCCAATGAACTTAAAACCAATATAACTGATCTTTCTGCCATTGTGCCTTCTTTAAAAACTGTAGAACAGCCACGTCTTTCCAGCCTTGGCAATATCAGTTATAAAGGCAACTTCACAGGTTTTATAAAAGACTTTGTGGCCTTTGGCACCATCTCTACCAACCTTGGTGTAGTAACAGGCGATATTAATATGAAATTACCCGGCAACAGGCCCGCAGTTTATTTAGGTAAAATTTCTACCCAGGGTTTTAAACTGGGTGAATTTATAAATTCAGCAAACATAGGATCAATTGTTTTTAATGGTAAACTAAATGGTGTTGGGTCAATAGGAAAAGATCTTAAAGCAAATTTTGACGGCAATATACAAAGCATTGAATTTGGAGGTTATAAATACCAGAATATTACTATTAAAGGGGATTTTGGCAAGAAATTATTTAATGGTTCGGCAAGTATTAATGACCCTAATTTAATACTGAACTATCTTAAAGGCTTTATCGATTTCAGTGGCGAACAACCACAATTTAATTTTGATGCAGACCTTGCAAAAGCAGATTTAAAAAGTTTAAAATTAACTCAGCAGGATTTTGTACTGAACGGATTGTTTAATTTGAATTTTACCGGCAGCAATATTGATAATTTTTTAGGTACCGCAAAAATTAATAACGCCGTTTTATTACACGACTCTGTACCATTATCTTTTGATTCGCTGATACTGCAATCTTCTATAATAAATGATCAAAAAAAACTAACCCTTCAAAGCAATAATATTGAGGCTGAAGTAGTAGGAAAATTTACAATCAATGAATTGCCGGAAGCCTTTAAGGCTTTTTTGAGCCGCTACACGCCAGCTTATATACCCAAACCTTCACGCACTATAAGTGAACAGGATTTTTCTTTTGCAATAAAAACAAAAGAAGTTGACCATTATGTACAAATACTTGACCCCAAATTAAAAGGTTTTGATAATGCTGCCATTGAAGGCAATTTAAAATTAAAAGAAAATCAATTTAATGTAAATGCCAATGTACCCTTATTTAGTTATGATGGAAAAGTATTCAATAATATCCGTTTAGAAAGTAAAGGGAATTTAGATACACTTGTGGCTACAATAGATGTTGATGATGTGCAGCTTTCTGATAGTTTTCATTTTCCTGCTACCCATCTTGCATTAAGTTCTCATAACGATTTAACTGATATCAGCATTAAAACTACTGCCAGTAAAACCCTAAGCGGTGCATCAATAAATGCCCAGGTACAAACCATGAGCGATGGTGTTAAAATTCTGTTCTCACCTTCTTCGTTTTTCATTAACGACAAAAAATGGGAGCTGGAAAAAAATGGCGAACTGTCTTTAAGCAGCAAAAATGTTAGCGCCAGTGAAGTAAAATTTGTACAGGGAAATCAGGAAATTGATATATCTACCGAACCATCTACTACTGGTAATACCAACGACATCATTGTAAAACTCAAAAGTGTAAGTCTTGACGACCTTGCCCCTTTGATAGTTAAAAACCCTAAATTAGAAGGCCTGTTAAGTGGCACTGTTACAATAGCTGACCCTTTTAAAAATCTGTCTGTGGATGTTGATACAAGGGTTGAAAAATTTGGTTTGGATAATGACTCTATTGGTGGTATTAGTGCTAAAGCTACTTATTCATCTGCTACAGGTTTAGTAAAATTTAATGCAGCTGCAGATGATAAGGACAATAAGTTTAATATTAAAGGCAGCTACAATACAAAAGATTCAAGTGATAAGCAGGTAGATATTTCACTGGTATCGGAAAAGCTGGATTTAAAGTTATTGAACAATTATCTCGGCAGTATTTTTAGTGATATAAGAGGAGTAGCCAATACAAGCGATTTCAGGGTTTTTGGCAATTCAAAAAATCTGTCAATTTCAGGCACAGCCAATATAATTGAAGGCTCAATGAATGTTATTTATACACAATGCCGGTATTCATTTAAAAATGAATCCATTATTTTTAATCCCGGTGAAATTGATTTTGGGTCGATACTTTTAAGGGATACATTAAATAACACCGCCACATTAACCGGTAAAATGTATCATCATTTTTTTAAAGATATTGGGTTTGATAATATTAAGCTGGAAACCAATAAACTACTTGTACTAAATACGCACAAAAAAGATAACAGTACATTTTATGGTAAAGTTATTGGTAAAGCAACCCTATTGCTGAATGGCAGTGCTGAAGAGATGACTATGGACATCAGCGGCGAGCCAT
>JAYVZR010000522.1:0-2782 GCA_043783135.1 Ferruginibacter sp.
CAATTTCTCCCGGCTTTAGTGACGTATAGGTATCTACTATCCACGACATTTCCCTTTCACCTGTACCGTAGTCAGGTGCCGGTACATCTATACCAGGGCCGATAAAATTTTTCTTTACTAATTCTGATGTATAGCGCCGCGTAATTTTTTCCAATTCATACACGCTATAATTACGAGGGTTAATTTTTATACCACCCTTTGCCCCGCCAAAGGGAACATTTACAATAGCACATTTATAAGTCATTAATGAAGCAAGCGCCATTACTTCATCCTGGTTTACGCCGTCGCTAAAACGTATACCTCCTTTGCAGGGCGATTTGTGTTGGCTATGCTGTACACGGTAGGCTTCTATTACTTCGATAGTGCCATTGTCTCTTTTTATTGGAAAATTGAGCCTGTATACACTGTTACAGACTTTTATTTGTTCTAAAACGCCACTATCCCATTTAGTGAATTTGGCTGCTTTATCAAAGCTTTTTTCCACGCTTTCGAAAAAGCTGTATTGTTTTTCTGCTGACATAGTTTTTGTTTAAATGAAGCAATCGATTTATCATAACAACTGGCAAGTAGTTATGTTTTTTTATATTAAATTCCGGCTTATTAATGATTCCTTAAAACCCGTTACTTTATATACTCTTTTAAGCGTGTATTGTTTTAAGATAAAACTTTTTTTTATACAAATTTATTGCAGAACAATCGGGCTTTTTCTTTACTCTTATCAATTTTAAACAGAAGTTGTTCAGTTTACAAACTAACTCAGCTTCAAAAATTTTCTTTTTCAATCTTTCCTATTTTTTTATCAATGCTTACAAGGTATAAAAACAGGCCTGTTAAAATAGTAACACAAATAGCCACAACCACATATATTTTTCCATTGCTCCGCATAAAGGATTCTGGGGCAACATTATCCTGGGCAAAAACATTTACACTCAGCAATAAGCCTGTCAGTATCAATAATGAAAAGTAGATTTTATTCCGCATTGATTAATTTTTTATCTCTTAATAAATTTATTCTGATATGTAAAGTACTTATCCAGGTACCTAATAAAGTCCAGCCAATTACAGCAGGCCAAAAAACCAGCCTCATGGTAGCATCAAGGTCTGCACCATTCAATCCCGGGTTTCCTTGCACACCTTTACCACCCGGATGCAAGGACTCTACCAGTCTTGGCAATATCATTATCAGCGGTATGTAAATGAAATAAGCAAAAATATTATATACAGCACTAATCTTAGCCCTTTTATCAATATCGGTTATTGAATTCCTTAACACCAGGTAGGCAAAATAAATCAACATGGCAATGGCTACTCCTATTTGTTTGGGGTCGTTGCTCCATGGTTCGCCCCATGTATAAGTAGCCCAAATAGAACCTGTAACAAGGCCAAGAACGCCCATTACTATGCCCGTTTTGGCAAAAGCTATTGCGTAGATGTCGTGCTTTAAATTAGAGTTGCGTAAATAGGCTATTGAGTAAATTAAAGAAATAGTAAACAATATAAGTTGCCCAAACCACATAGGCACATGAAAAAACAGGTTACGTATTGTCTCCTTAAGGTTACCAATATTTGGAACTTTAATTAAAAAACCGGCGATAAATGTATATAGTAATAATACTGCCGCTAATATTTTCCACCAGCTTTTACGCATTTAAATAATAATGAGATTGCAAAATTAGGGGAAACCCCCTGTTATGCAAATTGTAAATTTTTCAGCCTGTAAAACTTATTACAGTAAAAACTTTCCTGTTACAGTTTTTGACAAAACAACTAAATTTCCATCAATGAAGTTTCTGAATATAAGAATACGGTCGGAAAACAAAATGAAGTAAGCTGGTTAGCTTATAGTTGAAAAAAACTACTTCCTTTTAATGGGCAGATTTAGTTATTTTTATAACACATGAATCAATAATATTACAAAATGATTGAATTAATTAAAGAACCATGGCATTGGTTAGCAGGAGGAATTATGATTGGGTTAACGGTACCTGTTTTGTTGTTATTAGGGAATAAAAAATTTGGCATTTCCTCTTCTTTGCGCCATATATGCGCCATGTGCATACCGGCTAATATCCCTTTTTTTAAATACGACTGGAGGAAAGAAATATGGAACCTGTTTTTTGTTGCCGGCATATTGATTGGAGGATTTATAGCTGCCCGTTTTTTGCAAAACCCTAATGCAATTGTAGTGGCTGAAAAAACACAAACAGTATTAAGGGGATATGGAGTAAGCGATTTTACCGGACTGATGCCTTTGGATATTTTTAACTGGCAAAATGTATTTACGTTAAAAGGATTTTTCTTTTTTATAGTAGGTGGTTTTTTGGTTGGGTTTGGTACCCGTTATGCTGGTGGATGCACTTCGGGCCATTCTATAATGGGATTATCTAATTTGCAATGGCCATCGCTTGTGGCTACAATATCTTTTATGATTGGTGGCTTTATTAGTGCCAATTTTATTTTACCGGTTATATTTAAATTGTTACAATGAAGAATATTAAATATTTAGTGGTAGGTATTTTTTTCGGAATTGCGTTTGTAAAAGCTGAAATAATCAGCTGGTTCCGGATACAGGAAATGTTTCAGCTGACTTCTTTTCATATGTATGGTGTTATAGGAACGGCTGGTGTAACAGGAATGATTTCTATTTTCATTATCAAACGATTTAATATCAAAACATTTAGCGGCGAGGCAATTGTTATTGACGATAAAAAATTTGATAAAGGACAAATAATCGGAGGCTTAATTTTTGGGATAGGCTGGGCAATAACAGGAGCATGCCCCG
>JAYVZR010000523.1:0-2780 GCA_043783135.1 Ferruginibacter sp.
TGTTATTATATTGGGCAAAAAAGACGGCATCATCACTAACGACAGTGGTTTTTTTCGCATAAAAACAGCAGCATCAAAATCACTGGCACTTATTTTTTCGTACACCGGTTATTCAGAAACACAGAAAAATTTTTACTTAAGTGAAAATGAAGAAGAAAAAATTACTGTTCAGTTGCAACGGGGTTCAAAAATGCTTCAAAATGTTGTAATAGGTACGGGCAAAGAAAGAACGGAGATAGGGCTGATAAAAATAAACCCTAAAAATGCATTGGTGTTACCCAGTACGGTAGGCGGTATTGAAGGTTTAATAAAAATACTGGTAGGCAGTAATAATGAGCTCACTTCTCAATACAGTGTACGCGGCGGAAATTATGATGAAAACCTGGTGTACATAAATGATTTTGAAATCTTTCGTCCTTACCTGGTAAGAAGCGGCCAGCAGGAAGGGCTGAGTTTTATTAATCCTGAAATGACGAAGAATGTTAATTTCTATACGGGTGGTTTCCAGGCAAAATATGGAGATAAAATGAGCAGCGTTTTAGACATCCAATATAAGAAACCAAATTTGCCCGATTCATCTGCAGGGCAAAAAAAAATTAGTGGCTCTGCTTATATCAGTTTGTTGGAGCAGGGCCTTTTCCTTGAAGGGGCCAGTAAAAATGAAAAGGCCACTTTTATGATTGGTATGCGTTTTAAAAACAACCGCAGTTTATTAAACAGTCAGCAAACTATTGGCTATTACACACCGGCATCTGCCGATTTCCAGGCTTCAGTAACATACAAACTAAATGAAAAATGGCAGCTTGAAATGCTGGGTATTCTTTCTGCAACCAAATTTACCTTTATACCTCAATCGGTTCAAAAAACATCGGCTGTTTTTACTCCTTTGTTTACAGCAAACCTTGGGCTGAATATTAATTTTGATGGAGAAGAACAGGATAACTATATCTCAAGCATGCTGGGCCTAACTGTAATACAACAGGTAAATAAAAGGGTGAGGCTTAAATGGATGCTAAGCCGGTATGGAGATATAGAAAATGAAAATTTTGATATTGGCAGTTCCTACCTGTTTGGTGAACGGGATTTTGATAATACGAGCAGTACCTATGGACAAATTATAAACCCGTTAGGAGCCGGATTTTACCGCAATTATGGACGCAACGAATTAAACATAGCCATCTATAATGCAGCAGTAAAGGGCAGTATCGATTATGGCAAACATTTTATTCAGTTTGGCAACAGTATACAACAACAGAAAATAACTGATAAGTTATACGAGTGGGAATACCAGGATAGTGCAGGTTATTCGTTACCTGTTAATACAGGCAGTCTTTATCATTTTATAAATTCTTCCGGCAGTCTTTCTATACAAACTTACAGTGGTTTTGTGCAGGACAATATCAATTTTGCAAATAACAAAAATGATATTTTATTACAGGCGGGCATAAGATACAATTACAATACGTTTACCAAAGAGTTTTTAATAAGTCCCCGAGCGGTACTAAGTATTATACCCAAAACAAATAAAAATATTGTGTACAAATTAGCTGCCGGTATTTACGACCAGCCGCCTTTTTACAGGGAATTCAGAAGGTATAATGGCACATTAAATACAAATATACTGGCACAAAAAAGTGTACAGTTTGTAGCTGGGTTCGACTATAATTTTGTCACTACAAAAAGGCCATTTCGCATTACAACCGAAGCTTATTACAAATACATTAAAGATTGTATACCCTATGATATCGACAATTTAAAAATCAGGTATTATGGTGAGAACAACGCCAAAGCCTATGCCTATGGATTAGAGACGAGGGTGTACAGCGAATTGATAAAAGATGCTGAAAGCTGGCTGAGTGTTGGCCTTATGAAAACAAAAGAAAATATTGAAGGCGATTATTATTATAATTATTTAAATAAAGACGGTAAAATTATTGGCCCAACAACCCCTGATAAAATACCTGTTGACAGTGTTAAACAGGATGTAGGCTGGATAAGGCGCCCGACAGACAGGTTATTAACGGTGGGATTATTTTTACAGGATTATTTAGCCACCAATAAAAATTTCAGGGTTCATTTAAATATCATTTACGGCAGTAATATGCCTTTTAATATTCCTGAAAATCCAAAGTACCGTAATGCATTAATTATTGATCCGTATATAAGGGTAGATATTGGCTTTAGCGCATTGCTGTATGACAGAAATAATAATAAAAACAGAAGCCATAATCCCTTTAAAGCTTTTGAAAATATCTGGGTAAGTTTTGAAGTGTATAATCTTATTGACAGATCAAATACTATCTCCTATCAATCTATAAAAGATTTCTCCAATACGGTATACAGCATCCCTAACAGCCTTACGCCACGGTTGCTAAATTTTAAAATTTTGGGAAGGTTTTGATACTTTATCGATTTCAGAAGTCTAGAAGTTTTTTACCGGACTACATATTTTTTTGAAACCAGCGTTCGTAAGCGGGATCTAAAAATTCAATGGTAGTACCACTGTCGTCAATTAATTCCTTTTGTACCAGCGCTTTTTTTATTTTCAACACATTTGCTGAAGTGCCAAGTTCGTAGCGGTGGATGATGTCTTTGGAGCTGAAATTTTTTGTTATACCATCTGCCAGTGCTTTTAAAAAATTAAACTGTGGCGTAGAAAGGTTTTCCGTATCCCTTGTGTATAATAAGGCATTTTGTTCAAGCAGGTCTACTGTTGCATCTTCCAGTATTTTTTGTGTTGCCACCCTTTCTGTTTTTATCCATACAAGGTGAGATAATTG
>JAYVZR010000524.1:0-2779 GCA_043783135.1 Ferruginibacter sp.
CTTTTTTATGCAACAACCGCCTTACTATCCAATAAACAAACTAATACTAATCCACCCCATGGGGATAACGCTAAAGTTTTAATGCGTTTGCCCTGCCCCCAAGGGGGATTTTGACGAACTCAAAAAGTCTGCAAACAGATTGACCAGTTTTTTTTTCCAATCTTTAAAATTTTAATTGAGCAATCAGGTTGTCAGTTAAAAATCAGTTCTATTGCAATAGTTAACATAAAAACAGGACCTGCATTTTGTGCAAATCCTGTTACTCAAAAAAGTAAAGTATCCTAAAATTGTAATACTATTCAAAAGTTCCCCTTGGGGGATTTAGGGGGCCGGGTCGTTTTAATTATTTAACATCAATGGCATAACCAGCATCAGTAACTCTTCATTTGCATCTACTTCAGTTGGTTTAATAATACCCGCTTTTGTTGACGTGCTTAATTCAATAATTATTTCAGCAGTTTCTGCTGCATTAAGCATTTCAATCAAAAATTTTGCATTAAAGGCAATTTGCAGGTCTTCACCATCATACTGGCAGGCCATTCTTTCATTTCCTTCAAAACTAAAATCCACATCCTGTGCTGCCAATTGCAGCTGACTGCCACTAATGGTTAATGCCACCTGGTTGGTGCTTTTATTACTAAACACACTAACCCTGCGCAGGGCGCTTTGAAAATCGTTTTTATTTACCGTTAGTTTATAAGGGTTGTCAATAGGTATCACCACTTTGTAATCAGGAAAACGGGCATCTATCAGCCGGCAAACCAATTCTGTACCGCCATGTTTTACAAAAAGATGATTGCTGTTATACGATAAGGTTAGTTCATCAGCATTATCAGGCAAGGCTGTTTTTAAAAGATTCAATGGCTTTTTGGGTACAATAAATGTATCTGTTTTAGGACAGCTTACATCATTTCTTTTATATTTTACAAGACGGTGCGCATCCGTTGCAACGCAGGTGAGGCCATTTTTATCCAGTTCAAAAAATACCCCTGTCATTGCCGGGCGAAGGTCATCATTGCTTACTGCAAACAAACTTTTGTTAATGGCAGTAACCAATGCAGAAGAAGTCATGGTAAAAGAATTAGCGTCATCTGCGATTGGTTCTTTAGGAAAGTTATCCGGGTTTTCGCCCATTACTTTATACTTACCATTATCGCTGGTAATTTCAATACCAAAGTTTTTATCAATGGTAAAAGTTAGTGGCTGCTCTGCAATATTCTTTAAAGTATCCAGCAAAATTTTTGCCGGTATGCATACTTTTCCGCTGTCTTTGGCCTCAATATCCAAATGTACTTTCATTACTGTTTCCAGGTCGGTGGCTACAACAGTAAGTTTGCTTTTTTCAATTTCAAACAAAAAATCCTCTAAAATAGGCAGAACTGTATTGGCATTTATAACACCGCTTATCTGTTGCAGTTGTTTAAGTAAGGCAGAAGAAGAAACAATAAACTTCATAATATAGTTTTATTAAAAACCAAAGATAAAATAATGATGTTAATGCAGCCAAGATAATATTTATAAACTGGTTTTTAACGTTTTTGGGCTGCCGGTAACAAAAAATGATCCTTAAAATTGTTGAGCTTTGGGTGGCTGTTTGTAAAGTATTTGGTTTAAGCAAAAAGCAAAACCTTTATTTTTGGTTTTATAACCATTCTGATGCAACAACAATTAACTCCCCAACAGGCATTATCCAAAGCCAAACACTATTGTGCCTACCAGGAGCGTTGCCATAGTGAAGTAAAAGATAAATTATATGGATTTGGCTTAAATGGCTCCGAAGCGGATCAAATCATCAGCACCCTTATTGAAGAAAATTATTTGAACGAGGAACGGTTTGCCATTTTATATGCCGGCGGCCATTTTAGAACAAAAAATTGGGGCAGGGTAAAAATAAAATACCAGTTAAAGAAAAAAATGGTGAGCGAGTACTGTATAAAAAAAGCCCTTGCTTCAATAAATGCAGAGGAATATGTAAAGACCTTGACCCGGCTTGCTGAACAGAAATTAAAAATTTTGAGAAATGAAAAGAACCAATTTATCAAACATAAAAAGCTTCAGGATTATTTATTGCAAAAAGGGTTTGAAACTGATTTGATAAAAGAAGTCGTAAACAAAAACAATATAGGATCTACTAAAGGAAATGTTTCCAAGGGGTTAGGAATTAATAAAATTTTTTAACCTTTTAAATTCTTTTTTAGAACGTGTGTTCAATAAAGAATAAAAAGTTACAGAACATGCCTTCCACAAACGCCATAAAAACCGGCTTATCGGTTGTTTTGGTTTTCATACATATTTGATTTATATACAAAATTAAAAATTCCGTAACTGCTTGTCAAGAGTGGTTTTGCGCAAAAACAAAACCTTTTTTCCCGAATAAAGTTGCTAATTAAAGGCATTAAATATTTTTCTTTTTTTGATAGTACAAAAAAGTTATACAAAGACACGTATCTTTTTTGTTTGCAAAACTAATAGCAAATTTTTCACTATTCTTTTATTAATTGCAACTGTTAAATCTCAAAGTTTTTTAGGTGCCCATCTTAATATAGCGTAATTTTATAATAATGGAGCATATTCTCCATTATTATATCCAATTTTCTCTAATGGCCTTTTTAGATGATGTTCTTCAACCTCCTTCTTACGGATGGAAAAATGCTTCGGGTGATTTTAGTAAACCTTGTTCCAAGGTGATTTTCAAAGAGTTTTTTAAACGGCTGAATGTTTTTAAAGATAAAAAAAACTGGCTCCCTTTTTTTAGCTGGGTAAAAGTGCTTTTGCTTTT
>JAYVZR010000525.1:0-19166 GCA_043783135.1 Ferruginibacter sp.
GCTGCACAACAGGCAGCATACAGAGAACTTAAAAACTTATCAACACCTAAAGCAGCGTAAAGGACTTTTTTATATGACAATGTTGCGTAACGTGAGTTATTTACTTGCATCATAATTGGTATAACCTTCTTCGGCCCTTTGTTTTGCCCGGTTTATATAATAATTTTTATCTTCAGGTGCCCATGTTGCCAGGCCATCTACATACCTGTTAAACATACAAAAGGCAGCGGCAATCAATATTGTATCGTGAAGTTCAGCATCTCTAGCACCCAATATTTTAGCGGCATCTATTTGAGCAGGGCTTACATTTTTACCACCTTTTTGTACGCTTGCGGCAATGGCGAGCAATGCTTTCATTTTATCACTAATACCCGAAGCATTAAAATCATTTTTTACAGCATTAATTAAAGTGGTATCACATTGCAAATAATGCTGTGCCAAACTACCATGCACATTTTGACAAAAAAAACAATCATTCAAAGAGGATACATAGGTAGCTATTAATTCCCTTTCGCCACGGCTTAATGTGTTATCGCTGCGAAGAAGTACTTCTGCCAGATCATTCAATGGCTTTGCAGTTTCAGGCCTAAAAGCCATTGGGCCGCGTATACCCGGCAAATCATTCTGTAAATCGATATGTGCCATACAATGAAATTAATAATTAAAGGTAAAATTATTAGTAGAGTAAATGAACAATGATGAATACCAATCACATTATTCTTACCTGGATTTAATTATTTATTAAGTTTTTCATTGAGGTTAAATACCGAAGGGAAATTCACCATACTTTGTCACTGCGCCTTTGTTAGGGCAATGTGTTCAATTGTTTGTATTTGCGAATATCGATTATTGGTTACAACCTTTTATTATAAGTATTGAATCCAATTTTCTGTTGAAAGCTAATTCTTTCTTTTTATCGGTTAAAGAGGTTGACATTATGTAGTGAAGCTGAATTTTTATAGAGTCTGCCAGGCGTGAACTTTGAATAACCAATAATTCCCTTTCCATATACATTTTAGTAATCTTTTCATGCAATTGCAATGTATCCCCACTTTGGGTTTTCTGAATAATAGAATCTTGAGTAAATCTTATATTATCAGCTAGTTTAAACCGTTGAGACCTTAACTGCATAGCTCTGCATTCGGTACTGGCAAAATCATTTATGGTTGAATCTAATGAGGCTTTATTTTTGCACGAAAATACTAACACGAATAGTATACCAACTGTCAAAATTTTTAATGAAGCTTTAAAGGATTTGGTTGTTATTATGATTGGGGAAATAATGCCAAATGGTTTAAAGTTGATATGATAATGGCGCAACCATAATTTCATAAAAATGAAAGTTTTCGAGGGTCTTTTTAAAATAAAACAAAATTAATTTTTTACAATAAAGCTTTAAAAGCACACTTAAATTATTCGAAATAATTTAAAAATAAAATTCAATCAATATCAGAAAACAATCCTGACAAAAAATTATTTAATATTGTGTGGCCAATTAATCATTTTATTTACATTATCTCCAATTGCACGTCCAACTTGCAGGCCTCTTGTATTATCCATATTGTAATGAAGCCCACCATAGAAACGAGATTTAGCACATTCATCTGCCATTTCATTAAAATTGGAAAAATTACGGGCAGCAAATCCATATCTTAATTGACTGTAATCAGTAAATTGATAATTGCCACTGCCATCTGTAAATAAACTGATCATAACTCTTGAACCTGCGCCCATTTCACAAGAATGCCCAGAAGTATATGCTGGAAATGGAGGGGTACCGATAACAGTAGAAAACGAAGCATCAATATATTTTTTTATATAGGATACAGGCCTGATTAAAAAGTACTTGTATTTACCTTTCCAGCAAGAGATAAATGCATCATTTTCTGCAATGGCCAATCTGGCATATGCAACTGAAGTTTTTTCTAAGGTAGCCCTGTTTTCTTCCAGTAATTGAGTCATAATATTAAATGTATGACCAGTGGGTGTGCAGGTATTAAATGGATCGTCTGCCCAATAGCGGGTAATTTCTACCTGATCGGCTGTATTACTTTTAACCTGGGTATACATATCCATTGCCTCTTTATAAAAAGCAGAACCTGGAACTATAGAAAAATTAATAGGAGCAGATGGTTGAGTATTGCTGACATTTACAGAAAGAAATGGCCTGTTACTTCCCCAATTTGGACTTATTGGATGTTGAGCAACACCTGTAGGCACCCAACAGAAAGAATCTAACGGTAGAGCGAAAGGCAACTGAAAAGGATCCATATATGATTTATCTCCGCCATCAGTAGTAGAATATTTATAAATAGACACAGATATGTCTTTGCCAAATTGAACAGATCGGTTTACCACTTCATTATTCTCCCCCAACGATAATGATGTTAAATTAGCTAGTTCTATGCTATCTATTTTTGCGCTATTAATTGAACTAATTTTATCTGCAAACATTTTACGCATCATATCTGCTATTGCAGCATTTGATGAAATTGCCCAGTTGTACGAAAGGCCAGCAACAATTTTTGGCAAGTCAGAATTTGCTAAACCGTTTAATTGCCCACCGAGACTCTGTGCCCCCACAATGCCATTTACCACAGCTTCGTAATTAGTAATTCCAATATATCCATAAGCACGCGATACTTGCGGAGGAAAAAATCCTGGTGTAGTTTGCGAAATAGTGCAAAGTAAGGAGAAATAACCTCGAACCTGTTCCCCCGAATATGCATTGGTAACTTTTGTTACGGGAGGAGTTTGTATGATATCATCTTTTTTACAAGAGTCGAATAAAACTATTAACAGAACTATCGAAAATGATATTTTACGAAATTTGGTACTGATTTTCATTAATATATATTTATTAATTTTAACTAAATTTAAATAAATAAGGTAGTCTACTCAATTAATTCAAAATTTTTTATAAGTTAGTTTTCAAAACAGATTTCTTAATCATAATTAACTAAACTCGCATAAGAAAAATTTGCAGAGTCTAAAAAAATTTAATAATAACTACAACCATTCATTTCAAGAGCAATAATACAGATTTATAACATGTAAAACATTCTTAAACTGTAATTTTCCAAATTTATTGCGTAACTGAACTATGAATATAAATAAAACAAACCAGTTTGTGAAAACCAATTAGCGGGGCATGGCTAACTATTGATAGTTATCAGGGTCTATTTTAAGCCAAACATAATAGTAAAATTAATTGAAAAATGATATTTGCCATTCTTCATTCCTGATTATAATTATTTAATTCGTTATTATTGTTCTGATACAGGTAAAGGAAATTCTGTCCATACATTATCACTGGGTCTGTCTACTGGCAATGTGCCCAATTGATTGTACCGGCGTAAATCTATCCAGCGGTGCCCTTCATAAAAAAGTGAAAACCATCTTTGATAAAGCATTTGGTTTATTAAAGCACCTTGTGTTACAGAACCTGCGTAAGGAGCAATATTATGCCCGGCACGGATAATATTTATTGCTTTAACTGCCTCAGTAGTACCATTGGTTTGAATATTTGCTTCCGCATATAATAATATCAATTCTTCATTCCGTATTATAGGTATTTGTGCTGTGTTAGAAGTATATACCCAAACATCCCTATTGCTGCTCAGGCCTTCCTGTGAGGCTATAGAGGTACGAAGCGGCGCTTTTAAAATTCTATCATCACCAGTTGATATGCTACTTGCATAAGAAGGGTGTACTACTCTAACTTCGCCGCTTTGGTTTCTTGGAATAAACATTGGGTTTAACTGGTCGCCCGATCCTGTACCAAATACATTATAAACGCCCAGGTAAAAATCATTGGTTAAACCAAAAAATGATTCATTTAAATCTGTTAAAACCTCTGGCCATTTTTTACGGTATGCAGCAACACGTGCAGCAATAGCACGATTTACCTGTATAAGGCCCGGCGCATCACTAAAGCCTTCAAATCCTGCAAGCGGAAATGCTACTACTGCAGTTTTTAAAACTACTTTGGCAGAATCCAATAATACTGCAACAGAAGATAAGCCTTCATCATAACTTACAATAGGCCCTAAATTTTCAGGATCTGATACGTTAATTCTTATACCGTTTGAATCAGTAAGGTTAATATTAAGTAATAATTGGTATGCTTTAATTGTGGTAGCAAAACCAATATAACCGCGTTTTTCTATATCAGAAATTAATGTAGAATTATTGGCGGCTTCAATAAGAAGGTTGCAATTTTTTATGACTCTGTACCGCGAAGTCCATGGGTTAGTAATATAAAAATTACTTCCATTAAGTGTGGCTTCATTGGCCCCAAGTAAATCGGTAGTATATCTTGGCTCTGATCCGGAAAAACGATATCCTTCTCTTCCGATAATACCAATGTCATCAAGGTAAATCGCTAAATTATTGCGCAATCCCGATTCGGTACCGCTAACAAGGTTGTTTAATTCACTTCTTGAAGCATTACTTAAAAATTGCTCAACAGTGGGGTTGTTCAAATTGCCATAGTCTTTTGAACAGGAGTTTAAGAAAATAACCATTATTATTGCAATGGTTGCGAATATATATTTACTGTGTTTCATTTTACTTTTTTTTAAATTTTATTTGAAAAAACTGCTTCATTTTTCTTTACCGTTCTTTTAAAAATAATTAGAAGGATATTGAAATATGGAAATTAGCAAGCTTTGATGTTGGGTAAGGATCAACATCTACCCCTGACGAAAAACCGGTACCAAAATTGGATACTTCCGGATCGTAAGATTTATATTTTGTTACAGTTAAAAAATTTGTAAGCGATAATCCAAGTTGTATATTTTTGATAACTGCTTTTGTTGGGAAATTAGTAAATGAATAGTAAAGCCCTATTTCTCTTAAACGCAGGTAACTTGCATCCTGAACAAACATCGCCGCAGAACTTCCTACCTGCATAATATTATAAACACCATCAGGTACTCCAAGAGGATTGGTTACCTTATCAAAATCTGCCGCTGTTTGACCAAAATCATTTTGCAAAGCCGTAACATTTACATTATCGCCGCCTTTTTTCCAATGCAGTAAAAAACGAAGACTGAATTTATTATAAGTAATTTCATTATAAGTATTCATCTGAAAATCGGGTTCTGCATCGCCCAGCACTCCTACACCTGCTCCATTAAGTCCAACAATTTGTGTAGCAGATTTGCCCTGTTCAATTTGAAATGAACCCAGAACATAACCAAATGCGCCTTGTGGAACTGGTGCAATACTATACCTTGTAACTAATGAGTTATTGAACCAGAAGTTAACAGATGTATTCCATTTAACAGTTTTTGTTATAACCGGTGTTGCATTAATACCTATTTCTATACCTCTGTTTCTAAGATCTCCTGCATTTACCCATTGATTGGCAAAACCTGAAGAAGTAGGTAATGTTGCCAGCATCAGGAAATCGTAGATCTTTTTATTGTAGTAGGTAAATTCCAGCCCAAGTCTTCCTTTTAATACACTTAGGTCAAACCCGGTTTCAAATTCAGTTTGCCTTTCAGGCTGTATTGATTGATCTCCTTTTTGTGTATTAATCAGCAAACCCGGGTTACCTGCAATATTAGATACTGCCAATGAAGTAAACTTACTGCCATAAGCCGGAACATTGGTTGCCTGTCCATAAGCAGCTCTTAATTTTACGTTATTAAAAAAATCACCTTTAACTATACCTAAACTGGTAAGATTTACAGATAAGCCAGCTTTAGGGTAAGCATAATATTTTTCTGCATCGCCATTATTGCTTGAGCGGTCCAAACGAACACCACCGGTTACAGTAATTGCTTCGTTAATAGTAGCTTCTTCCTGAACAAAAAATCCGCTATTCTGAAATTTAGCCCTGAATTGGGTTGCAGTTAAAGCTCCGGCCTGGTCAATATTTGACTGGCCTGAAATAACCTGTGTTGCCACATTCAATACGTTATCATAGTTACCCGTTTCCTGGGTAATGCCGGCCGAAGTGGTAAATGATAATTTATCAGAAGCAGCATATGTATTTACAAGAGAAAGTATAAAGTTGGTATTTAAATTTTCAGTAGAACCTTGTATTGATGTACCCTTGTTTACCGACTGAAATTGCAGTTCACTGGGAAATAATACATTGGTTGCAAGATTGTAATAATCAAAACCACCTAAGCCTACAAACCTGGTAATACTTTTACTATTCTTCTGTAATATTGCTTCCAGGTTAAAACCGGTTGCAAACCTGTTTACATTTTCATTATTTGTCATCAATGCAATTGTTTGCAACGGATTGGATGCCCCAAATGAGTTAGCAGGATAGTTGCCATATTGATCAGGATGAAGCTGGGCAAAACCAGGTGTAGAAGATAATGCAATGCCAATGGTTGAACCTGTATTATCATTACCAGATAAACCCCTGTCGGAAGAAGAATTTATATAATTGGTGCTAATACCAAATTTAATATTATCATTAATGCGATGATCAACATTCAGCCTCAGGCTATTGTTTTTATACCCTGTATTTTCAACAATACCACCCTGGTATTTGTGTGCTGCAGAAAAATAGAAACTTGTTTTATCGCTGCCACCGCTTAAGCTTAATACGGTATTACTTGCCAGGGCCTTGTTATCAAATATTTCTTTTTCATAATCATAAATTTCACCCGCTGCAGCGGCTTGTGTATACATTGCAGCAAAGGAAGCACTCTGTACTGGATTTCTTGAGAGGCTGGCTGCTCTTTCTGCAGTAAACTCACGTACACCCAATAATTTTTGAACAGATACACTGCCCAGGTCTTGTGTAATATTGAAACTTGTCTTTCCCTGTTTACCTCTTTTAGTAGTTATAACAATAACGCCTGCGGAAGCTTTAGAACCATAAATTGCAGCAGCAGATACGCCTTTTAATATTTCAACATTCTCAATATCTTCTGCACGTATATCTGCTATTCGGTTTGATGCATTGTCCTGGTTGGATACTGGACTGCCTCCTGCTGCGGCTTTTGTTACAGCATTTAAACCTCCGGAAGTAGCTGAGTTATCCATAAATACGCCATCCACTACATAGAGTGGTTGTGTTTGGCCATAAATAGAAGTTACACCCCGAAGCTTTACAGACATACCTCCACCGGGCGCTCCTGTATTGGCATTAATATAGGCACCAGGAATTTTGCCGTTTAATGCAGCATCAAATGTTTGTGCCGGGGCTGTTCCACTCAGTTGTTTAGCATTGATACTAACAACAGAATTTGCCAGGTTTTTTCTTTTTACAGTAGTAGAAAGCCCTGTAACTACCACCTCGTCTAAACGGGCAAAATCTTCATCCATTTTTATAGATACATCTGTTTGGCCGGACTCGATTCTAATAGTTTTTGTTTTAAACCCGGTTTCGCTTACAACAAGTTTTGCGCCTGCCGGCATTGATAAAGAAAATTTTCCTTCGGCATTTGTTACAGCGCCTTTAGTAGTTTTATCAATAAAGAGACTGACACCCGCCAAAGGTTTAAGGTTGGCATCAGTAACCATTCCGGTGATAGTTTTTTCCTGTGCTAATAGCCAGCCCGGCAATAATAAAAAGCAGAGCAGGCCGGCTATAAAATAAAGCAGTTTTTTCATTTGTGTTAGTTTTGTTGTTTTAAGTGAGTAGATATTTATTTATATAATTAATAAGGGGTGCCTTGATTAATTTTTATGCAGGTTGCTGATTTGTGTACACATGGCTTCCATAACCATTGTCAACAATTTGTTTTGCCCGAATTGGGTAGGAGTCCATATCGGTGGGTGTGGTAGTTGCCAGCCCATCAACATAGCGGTTAAACATGCAGAATGCAGCTGCTATTAATACGGTGTCGTGAATATCTTTATCAGTTGCACCCATTTCTTTTGCTTTTTCAATATCAGCGGTAGTTACGTTTTTTCCGCCTTGCTGCACTTTTGCTGCAATTGCTAAAAGCGATTTTAGTTTTTCTGAAATAGCCGCTTTGGTATAATCTTTTTTAACCTGGTCAACCAGTTCCCTGTCGTTTCCCAAATAGATACAGGCTATTTCGCCATGAGAATGATGGCAGTAAAAACAATCATTTAAATACGATACATACATACCAATCAGTTCTCTTTCTGCGGGTAGTAAGCCATCGCTGCTTCTTAATAAAATTTCAGCAAGCACACCCATTGGCGCTGCTGTTTCAGGGCTATAAGCCATAGCACTTCTAATACCCGGAAAATCATTTTTAAAATCAATGTGTGGCATAGTATAACCCCTCTTTGTTTTTGCCTGTTGAGGTGACAGGTTTTATATTTAAGAAAAATATTTTGCTTATGATGTACTTTGTTGCTGGTTAGGTAATACATATCCCATAACCATCCGTTTTCCCATTTCCTCGTACACTTTAGCATCAGTTGGTGTAATACATGCCAACCCATCAACATACCGATTGTACATAGAGAAAGCTGAAGCAATCAATACCGTGTCATGTATTTCCCTGTCATCGGCATTTAATGCCCGTGCGGCTTTTATATCTTCAGGGGTTACTTCTGCGCCTGATACCTGTACTTTACCCGCAATGTTTAGTAGTGCTTTCATTTTATCACTTACATCAGATAGCTGCATATTATTCAATACTTCATCCACTAAATTTTTTTCTTCTCCATATAAACATCTTGCAGCAGCAGCATGGCTATTCATACAAAACATACAGTCGTTTTTGTATGAAACATAAGCTGCAATTAATTCTCTTTCGGCTTCTTTTAATGGGGAAGGCCCGTGCAATAAAACCTGTGCTAAATAATACAAATGTTTACCTGTTTCAGGCCTGAAAAATGCGGCTCCTCTTATACCGGGCAGCTCGTTTTTAAAATCAATATGCGGCATATTTTGTAATTAAAAAATTTAAGAGTTAATAATTAAGAATTTGATTCTTTGTACAGCATTTCTTGCGAAACAATCTCAACAGGAACTTCATTATTTTCAACAACAGCTTTATCCTTTGAAAAAATAGTAACTATTAAACCAATAACAAATACAGAGGAAAAAATAAAAAGGGCATTGCCATAGCCGCCCAGTTCTGTAACCAGCACACCAATAAATAATACCGCGGTTGCAGTAAACAACCTGCCGATATTGAAACAAAAACCTGTGGCTGTAGCACGTATGTCGACCGGAAATAAACTTGGTATGTATACAGATAATACACCCTGACTTGCGCCGAAGAATAAAGCAAGTACAACTATTTCGATATATATAACCGGAGAAAACGAACTGTTTGTTTTAAATAGAATAAAGGATAAAACAGTACATACGCCAAAGCATAGGATCATAGATTTTTTAAGCCCTATGGCATTGGTCAACCAGCCGGATAAAAAGCCTCCGATTAGCCCACCCATGCCCAGCATCATCATGCTGATACCACGCTCTTTTTGTGCATCGCCAGTTGTAATCAGCTGTTGTATCCAGGTAGGTATCCACGAAAAAATAGCCCATAAGCCAATAAGCATGGTGCCGAATATAAGCGATCCAATAACCAGGTCGGTACGGTGAACAGGTTCAAAAATATGCGCCTTCTTTTTTGTTTGTTCAGCAATTTCATCCCGGTTGTATTTCCATTTTTTTGATTCTTTTAATAAAAAAAGTGAAACGATAGCAATGCTAACGGGGATGATACCCACTAAAAATCCTTGCCGCCAGGAGGAAACAAAATAATCGATAACTCCTGCAGAAAAAATACCTACCGGTATGGAGATGGATAAAATACCAATAAAGATGGCCCTTGTTTTTAGTGGCCATTCTTCCATCATTAATGTAACGGAGGTAACTAATATACCACCCAAACCAAAACCGGTAAAAAAACGGCATATAACCACTCCCCACCAGGTGGGCATATACCCTGTAAGTATTGTAAATAAACCATAACTGCCAATTGAAATAATCACTCCAGCTTTTCTACCTATTTTATCGCTGATGAAGCCGCAGATAAAACCGCCAAAAGCACCACCAAAAATAAAAACAGCATTAATGTAAGCACTTATATTATTTAATTCATCCGGGTTCTTATCTCCTAATAAATCTTTGACAGCTACAGGTAAATACACAGACATCAGGGTTGATACAGTACCGGCGAAAGCAGTACCAAAAAAACAAATGGCAAATAATAACCAATGATAGGCTGTTACTTTTTGGTTTTGGTCAGTGATCATTGTTTAGTTTTTAAGTGGTCATATCCTTGTTGCAACCTGTTATATCCATTATTTTTTAAGCGCTCCCCCAAACCTTTATAAAAAGCGGGGTCAGTAGGCGTAACCGTTGAGAGCCCGTCTACATAACGGTTGTATAAACAAAATAAAGCAGCTATCAAAACAGTATCATGAATTTCAAGGTCGGTTGCACCGGCGTCTTTTGCTTGTTTAATTATTTCGGCAGTTACATTTTTTCCGCTTTCCTGCACCTGTACAGCAATGGTAAGTAATGCTTTCATCTTATCACTGACAGGCGCAGTATTTATATCCTGTTTTACTTTAGCTGCAGTTTCTTCTTCGCCTAATAAAATATCTGCGGCCGCAGTATGTGCAGTGGTACAAAAAGTGCATTTATTGCGGTGTGACACTACCGTGGCAATCAATTCTCTTTCTGCTTCCGTTAAAGTAGACGGGCCACGAAGCAATGTTTGCGTCAATTCACGAATAGGTGCGGCAGAATCTTTGCTGTATTCCAATAACCCTGTAATACCGGGTAAATGATCTTCTAAAGGAATGTAAGGCATATAGTTATTTTTAAATATTTTTAATTTTCAAACTGTTCTATAAATTATAAATGTATAGCCAACGATACGCTCATATTGCGGCCGTCAGAAGACCATACACCTGGCCCCGGATAAAAAGATGGACGTTTGGTAAAATATTGTTTGTTTGTTACGTTATTTAAATTCACCCAGAAATTGAGATTTTTGGAAACACGAAAAGACGCATTAAGATCCAGCAACCCGTATGATGGAACAAGCCCTACTGCGCCGGTTGCTTTTGCAGGTGCAGCTGTATTAAGTGCATCGGCAAAGGTTGCACTTGTATGGCTGTACAATGCAGAAAAGCTTACCATTTTATAGCGTAACGTAACCCCGTTACGTGTAATACAATCAGGAGCACTTTCCACTTTATTCCCTTCCAGGCTTACGTTGGCAGTACCAGATTTTGCTACTCCATTTGTGTACCTTGCATGGGTAAATGCCGTAGAAGTAAACAGGTATAAAGAAATCTTATTAGCGAATATCCAATCAGCCTGTACAAAAATTTCTGCACCAGATGTTAGTGAGTTGGCTATATTGGTTCTGTATGTATAAAATGAGCCAGATTCATCTGTTTCTGCAAGTGTGCCAAAACGGTTATTGTATTGTAACAAAAAGCCGGTGATATCCCAACTTAAAAATTTCCATTTACCTCTAAATCCTATTTCGGCATTGTATCCTTTGGCGTCTTTAATAGCAGAGTCTACTTTTTCATATAATGAAGCGGGGATCAGGTCTTTAAAAAGCATAGGATGATAACTTTGTGACCATCCTCCGTATACTTCCATAGCAGTTGCCGGCCTGTAAGAAAAGCTTGCTCCAAGTAAAGGAAAGTTATGGCTTATAGAAAGCGGAATTTTATTTTCAGGATAGTAGTTGATAGTGCCGGTCATGTCTGTTTTACCAGACTCAACCCTTCCTCCAATATTTACAGAAAGATTAGACAATAATTGAAATTTATTTTCTGCAAAAAAAGCAATATTGCTTGTTTTAAGATGTATGTCTCTACCCCAACCCGGTGTTATCAGAGTAAGGTCAAAATCGCTTCCGGTAGTGCCTGCGCCAAGCTGTGTACGATGCAAATTATTATTCATGTATTGCACGCCTGCAGAAAGTGTGCTAGTTTGCCTGCCCAATCTGTATTGCTGCAATAATCTAAATTCGGCAGTATAACTGTTAAACTGGTCTATATCTACCTGCCTGTTATTGTACTGTTTGGTAAGTGCATTGATAGTATCTTTTATATTAACAGGCTTATCAAATTGTACACTATTTCTTTTTCCTAAAACTGCAGAGGCAATGAGCTGCAGTTTTGTACCAGGTGCAACCTGCCAGTTTGCTGTAATTGAAGGAATAGTAATATTTGGGTTGAAATAATTACGGGCACGGGTGGCCTGTCTTGGATCTGCATAAAACATACTGTCAGTTAAAGGGCCGGGGATGCGGTAGGTATATTGTGAATTGGCCCACTCTGTACGAATTGAAAAATTGTTTACCGGCTGCCAGGTTAATACAACTGATGCTGCCTGTGAACTGGTGTGTTCATTTTCACGATAGCCATCCCTTGATTTTTTTTGAAAGTAAGCGTAGTATTGAAACTTACCTACTTTACCACCAATGGCATTGTAGGTACTTATCAGGTTATACGAACCTGCCGAACTTATATTTTCAAAACTAAAAGGCCTGGTGGTATCACCCTGTTTAGATACATAGTTTAACATACCGCCAAACTGGGCGCCATATTGTAAAGACCCTGTTCCTCTTACAAGGTCAATATGATCAATACTTTCAAGCGGCATGCTGTAATGGCTTGCAGGATATCCGTACATATCAGAGTTAGTCAGTACGCCATCCTTACGGATATTAAATTCCCAGCCTCTGTGTGGGTCAAGCCCCCGGGCTGCAATATTAATCTGGTTGCCTGCCCCATCCATATCATATACAAATACGCCAGGAACTTTTGCAAATACCTGCCGACCTGTTTTGTTAGTAATATCTGCGGGTAAATTCTGCAGATCAATAACTTCTGTTTTTTTACCAGAAAAAATATAAGTACCCTGTACGTCTGGCAGTTTATGTAAAAGATTTTGATTCATGTAAGAAACAATCAACACACTATCCAGCGATATGGTACTTAATGCAGAATCTTTTTGCTGTACCGGTTGCTGAGCAACAGCATCACTGCACAAGCATGTTATCACGATATATAAAATAAACTTATTCATTTTGATTGTTTTCTAAAACTTATATGGAAAAAATTGGCATCGTAAAGAATTACGACGCCATATCAATAATAAAACCAAAACCACGAAAATATATTTATTCAGCACCATCTGTCATTGCTCTCTGTACTGCATAATTTCCCACATTATTCCCAACAGTTAATCCAACCTGGCAATCGCTTTTGTAGTGAATGCCGCCATACAATCTTGACATAGATGCTTCTTGGGCCATCGACGAATATGCTGCTGCCCTTTCAGGAATGATGTGCCCCAATATTGTTGCTGCTGCGCCACTAAATGTGGAGTGGCCAGATATATATGCAGGAAAATTTGGAATGCCTGTTAATGTTTTAATAGCAGGGTTTAATTGGGATGGCCTGGGATTACAATAATAATATTTAGTATCCCAGCAAACAATGGCTGCATCCATTAGAGACATATTTAACAAAGCCATATTTCTTGCCCACCTAACTTCACTAAAATTTTTTGTAATAAAATCTTCCGACGCAATAGCATCCCAATGGCCCGGAGGTGTATAGGTACCAACACCATCTGCCCAAAAATGAACAATTGCTGTATGTTCACGGGTAGTATTTTTTATAAACTGGTAAGTCTCTTCTGTTTCATCTTTCATCTGCTGGCTATTTGTAGAAGGCGGCGGCCCGGGACGAAGTGATATTGCAGTTAAAGAATCGAATAAAAAAGTTTTTACTTTTCCAAATGCTGGCAGCATTGGTGGCCGTGCAGGTATCTCCAGACAATACCATGGAGTTTCACCTTTTGCTATAGCGTCTGTTTCTAATTTTGTCCACATAGCCTGGTTCCCTGCTGCAGCTCCGGCCCTATCGCCACGGGCACGGGTTACAAATTTTTGTGCCACAGCCTTACCTAAAACTTCGCCTGCCTCAATATCACTGCGAACATTGGCGCCTGAAATAATACGGGCACGTTTGTGTTCTTCGGCCTTTTGCTGAATATAATCCTGGTCTCCCGGAAAAAGTAATTTAAACATTTCAACAGTAGCACCTTCTACTACAGCGTCTTCAGATGGATAAGAGGGAAGGTCTGATTTTGGCACCAGTACTTTTAAAGTAGAATCAACTTTATAAGGGGCAGCACGGTTAAATAATTTTTTGTAGTACCAGGCACTTACCAATGCATCATACTGTGCTGCACTTACATAAGCATAAGCCCTTGCTGCATAAGGAGGATTGCTAAAAGGGAAAAGCGGGTATGCAAGCGGGTTAGCCGCACTGGGAAAAGGATAAGTGCCATCAGCATTTTGATAAGGAGGCAGATTGTGTTTGGCAACCAGTTCCCTCAAAATTTCGTTCCAGCGTAATACAGCACCTGCACCCCAGTAGGCTACCAGGTTTTCTTCTTCACTGGTAAGGTTGTTCTGAAAACTTTTGATTTCATTTATCTGGGCCACATATTCAGGGGTATTGGTAGCAATGGGCGCGGCAACAACAATATCTGTAGGGGCGTTTAGTAATACCGGTTTCCATGCACCTGCATTAATGTCGATATTTGCAGGGAATAATGCAGGTGCATTATCTGTTCTTCCGGTAATATCTTTATTACAAGCTACCAGAATACCAGCTACTGCAGCTACTGTAAAAAATCTATAAATAAATTGTTTAGTGTTCATATCAATTAGTTTTACCTGGTTGGTTAGTTGATTTTGTTTTGTGTGAAAAGTCAATTACATAAAAAATGGAGCCGTAAAAAGTATTTGCCTGCCCTACGTTTCTTCCAGTAACAGTCCAGTTGCCACCACCTACAACCGACAGGTTATGATTTGGCGTGATTACATATTTTACATTGGCACCAATTGTAGTTGCATCCATATCGTTACTGGGGAAAGGCATATTGTTTCTTGTAATATCGTAACCCCCATGTGTAGACCATATATTTAATATCGCTTCAGCAATTAATTTGCTGGTTCTGTAACCAGTGCGAAAGTTAAAATTACTGGCATTTGGTATTTCTACTTCATTGGTAAGGTGCATCTGATCGGTATAATAAGCAGTGCGGTCAATAGTTATATTACTCCTGAAAACATATGATGCAGAGCCGGTAACAAAAAATTCGTTAACCTGGTAATCGAGCATCAGCCTTGCAGTAGCTGTTGTACTGTGCAGCCCAACTGATAAAGGAAGAAAATCTGCGACATAGTTTGTAAGTGGGAATGATACACCCCCTATGCCATATACAGAGAAGGTTCCAGGGCCCCATTTTTTTTCAACGGGCATCCATTTAACAAATAAACTTAGGTCTTGTAGACCCTGCATACCTTGTAGGGTTCCTGCAGAAGCTTTTGTTTGTATGTAGGGTGCATTGAATAACACATTTAGTTTTCCGGTAATGCCATAATTACCCATTAAGGCAAAAGTTTGTGCACTAACAGTACCCAGGTTTTGATTGTTTCTTTTCAATGTTCCTTCCCAATAATTTTTCCAACTGCTGTAGCCATACAAAGGCCCAACACAAAACTGATTTTTCTCCATCATAATGGCATCCATATCTGTTTGTGCATTGCTTAATAATGGCACTGTTATTAAAAATAGTAAAGTAATAAGCGGAGTTTTTAAATAATACTTCATGTTTTTATTTTTTCATTTTTAATTTGTTATTAATATAATCACCAATTTTTTTTCCTTCTTCTGTACTTACAATACAGGAGGGGTGAAAATGAATGCCGCCATAAAACCTGGCTGAATTGTTTTCTAATGCCGCCTCCCTGAAAGATTTAAAGCTGCGGTTTTTTATACCAAACTCCAGTTCTGTACTATCAGTATAAGCAAAATTTTCACCATAAATATTTGTAAGTGCCTCTGCTGCGGATGATGAAATAGTGGAATGGCCACAGGTATATTCTGGAAAAGCAGGGGTTTGTAAATATGGCCTCCAGTTAGGATCAATGTATTTGTTGATTACCGTTTCTGGGCGTATTGTATTGTAAGTATATTTTACCTGCCAGCATTGAATAAAAGCATCGAATAGAGCGATAGAAGTTTTAGCATATGCATAAACTGTTTCATCATAAGTAGATTTAGCCGTTTTAGCGGCAATGCCAATTACACTCATCCAGTGGCCAGAGGGTGAAAACTTTTTTGTGGCAAACATCACATGCCCGGATACATTTAGTTTAAAAGGGTTATCATCCCAAAATTCTGCAATATGTTTTTGTTCTTCGGTTAAGCTGTCTGTAGCATTTTTTATAGCCATTACCTGTTCGTAATATTTACTTTTTTTATCAGTAATATTAAATGGAATGGGTGGGGGGGGCAAAAACTGTGTAGCGCTGTCAATAGCCATGGGCCTTATTTCCATCCAATGCGGTTCAGCCGCCTGTGCATACATAGGAGGTGTTGGTACCCAGCGGCCGGGTACATCTTTTACTGTATATTTTTCAGCACTTCTTGTTTGGGCATAATTATCTTTTTTACTCCAACCGATAATGCTTGCACTCATGCTGTCTGCAAAAACCTGTGATGCTTTTTCTATATCTTCCGGCAGCCCTTTATCTCTTGCAAGCGTTAAAATACTGTCTTTGTACAACTGCATGCTACCCTCAGGAAAAGTCACCGCTTCACCTACTTTAATATACGCCAGCAAAGCAGCGAGCTCAAAATCAATGGGTGTATTTGCCGTCGGTTTTGCAACTTCCTTTAACCCATTTAACTGGCCGGCCAGCGACAGGTATTTTTTGGGATCACCGGCTGCAATAATTTCATACGCGGCAATAGCACCGTATGTATAATTGCGTGCCGCAATCATAGGAGGAAAATTATTTCCCATCACCACACTGTTTAACTCATGTACAGTGTTGGAAAATAACTGAGGGTCATGCAGGTAAGCCTTATATTCCGTGTTTGGTTTGCACGAATACAATGATGCCGCCATGCAAAGACATACGAAAAGTCTTTTCATTTTAGTAGATAATTATGTATAGAAAGAAACAACAAACAACCTGTAAGGGGTCGTTATCGGGGATAAAAAATTAAACTGATTGCGGAGGTTTAATCAGTTGTTGTAAGTGCGTTGAACTATTGTTGATATAGGGTTTGGCTGAATAGACAGCAGCAAGGGGTAAATACAAAACACATTTCCACGGGGTTATGTCATTTGTAAAATCTGAAAAAGAGAATTTTGCAATAGAAGTATTTTTCCCAGGTATTTTTTTTGCATCATTATTGCCTGCAACATCATTTACTTTTCCAAAGTAATCATTTGATTGTTGTTGCAAGTCAATTTTTTCTGAATGCCTGATACATTGTAAAAACAACGTATCGTTTTCTACTTTGCGTTGTACATATTTGTAGGTTTCGCCATTAACTGTTATCTCGCCATCTACTCTTTCAAAACCCGTTGCAACATTTTGGTAAGGCAGGTTGATGGGGATGGTTAAAGTAAAAAGGTCCTGTTGATTGTAGTTGTTTTTATCTAAGGAAGCTTCAAGTTTATTATCTGCTTTTTGCATGGCTATAGTAAACCATAACTTGTACCCGATTGTATTAAATACAAACAGCATTAACAATAATATGGCAGCAGTTTTGCGCATTTTCGGTAACGCAAATTAACGAAAATTAGCATTGGTGGCGCATTTTGACCAAAATATTTTTTTAGCGTAATTAAAAAATCACCATTTATTTTTTATTTATACTATAGTATTAATGCTTTATAACATGTTATTGAAAGGTGGTTATCACCAATTTATTATTTATTGATGAAAGTCTTTTTATCAACACCAATACCCGTTAAAGTAATACTTTTCCAATTGGGTGGCAGGGCTGTTTTAATTTGTACAATTCCTTTTGAAGTAATTTCCAATCCGCCAAAGCCCATTAACACACTCTGCAAAATACCACCTGCACCAGTTGCAAAATAAGGATTGGTGCCTCCCTTGGTTTCTGCAATTACACGTAATGGTGGGTTTAAATTAGGCAGGTAACTATCCTGAAAAAAATGATAAGCTTTTGCACCATCACCCAGTCTTGAATAGAGTAAAGTAAAAACAGCCTGTGTCATAGCCGGGGTACCTTCGGTAGGTACACGGGTTTCATAATATTCAAGGTCTTTGCGGATTTGTTTGGTATCTGTTATTTCTTTTAAAGGATACGCCAATAAATTTACATCTCCTTGTTTAATACCCTCGCCAACATAAGTTGCATGTTCTTTTGTAACACCATCAGCCATTTTTAAAACAGGGATATTATTGGCAACATTCATCCAGTCTGCATCTGGGTTTATGCCCAACAAAACAGCTGCTTCTGTAGCATTCTGCAAAACTGCTTTTGCTGCAGCATTGGTAAAAGCATCATTGTCTATATTTTCTGCCCACTCATCAGAAGCCACCACATTTTTAATATCATATTTACCCGGGCCGTTTCTTTCTACGCGGCTGGCCCAAAAAAGGGCCGTTTCTTTTAATATCGGGTATCCTTTTTCCCTCAGCCAGTCCTTATCCTGTGTTACACAATAATAATTCCATGCAGCAATGCCTACACAGGCGGTAATATGGTGTTCAAACGGGCCGCTTAACGCCCATACCGGTGTTTCTTCTACACCTGTGCCAGCGCTTTCCCAGGGAAACATAGCGCCCTTGTAACCGTGGTTAAAAGCATTTTGTTTTGCAGCAGCTAATCGTTGAAACCTATACTCCACAAGGCTTTTTGCCATTTCAGGATGTAGTACCAATATAGAAGGGTACATCCATAGTTCTGTATCCCAAAATACATGGCCGTTATAACCAAGCCCGCTAAGGCCCATTGGGGAAGGGCTTAAAGCAGTTCCTTCCCGTACAAAAGAATAGAGGTGATACATCATGCTGTGGATATCCTGCTGTGCCTGTGCATCACCATCAATAGTAATATCGCTTTTCCATATTTCATCCCATGCTTTATTATGAAATTGTATCAACCTTTCCCTGCCTTCTAGTTTAGCAATGATGGTTAAACGTTCTGCTTCATTCAACGGATCATCGTGATGTACAGAAGTGATGGAAGAACCAGCAATAGAAAAACGATAACTTTCTCCCGCTTTTATTTTTTTGGTAAACTACATCAGGTGCATATTATTATCCCACATTTCATGAATTACTCTTGGCTCTTCACCATGTTTTTCAGGGAATAAAAATGTATTGGAAGCGCACATCAATAATTTTCCGGTAGGGCTTTTTGCTGAGGAAGTAAGCAGG
>JAYVZR010000526.1:0-7553 GCA_043783135.1 Ferruginibacter sp.
ATGAGGGCAATACCTGATAAAGAAAGAGGTACAAGGTTAGAAGGAAGTTTTGGGAACGAAAAAAATCATTACTACCTGCAAAAGATAAATGCGGGGAATGCCCATACAGAAAAGTGCCGGATATTTTTTGGGATGATGACAGCCAATGCTGCTATCATCATCAACAGAAGAGAAAAACAAACAGCCCTTAAAAAAGCAGCATAAAAAAATTACAGCAGCACAAAAAAACTCCAAATAAACCGGCGTATAAAAATGGATTGCCCAAAACAAAAAAAATATAAGCCTACATCACAAAATTAAAAAAAAATAAAAAATAATTGATATCCGTAAATCATTTATGCTGAATTTTTGGCAGCACTTTTTCAAACTGGGAATTTACAGGAATATCCTTTAAAAACGCGATTAAAAATTAATATTTAATAAAAGGTAAATTTGTTATTTCACCATCCGGTGTTTTTATTTTTACGAAATAACTACCCGCACTTAATTTTTGAACATCTACATATAAAATGCTTTCACTGGCAATGGTATAATCACGTCTGTAAACAATTTGACCGTTTGCAGAGCTGATTATTACATCTGCTTTTCCTTTTTGCCCGGCTTTTGTTTGAATATTTAGATAATTAACAGCAGGGTTGGGGAAAACAGTAATACTTGCTGCAGACCTGTTTTTATTATTATTTACAACGGCAATAGTGCTGTAAGTAATAAGGTTTGTTTTTTCAATTATTTTTAAACGATAAAAATTCAATTTCTCAAAAGGGTTATTATCTGTAAAGTTGTAGTAACTATTTGTTGCTATATTCCGGCCATCAATAATTGCGCCGGCTATATCAGTAAAGCCATTGCCATTACTGCTATGTTGAACCTGGTATTTATCTATATTGCTTTCTCCGGCACTAGTCCATTTTAATAAATTTTTGCCCACACTTGCTTTTTCTGCAGTAAATGAAATTAAGCGTACTGGTAACACACCACCTTCGGTTCTTGTTATTGTATAGGGACCTGTGCTTGTATTTTTGAAAGGACAAACTACAAGATAATAAACCCCTGGAACTATAAAATTATAGGTAATAACAAAATTAAGTAGCCTGCCGTCATCGTTACCAATAAGTACATTTGTCAAGGGATTTGCAGGGTCAAAACCTCCGGTTCCATATAATAATCCAAAACTATCAAAATTTGGTGATGAAGAAGAACAAACAAAAGAAACTAACCCCGGAGTAGTAATATTAATTGTTAAAACATCATAATAAACATTTGTGCCAAATTCAGAAAGGCTTGTAGGCGGAGCCCCAGCGTTAGGCCGGTGAAATGTAGGGTCAGATGTAGTAATAGCCCCCGTAATATTAGTTTGCGCCTGTGAAAAATAAACACTTATGGTTAACAAAAAAAGGAGTAAAGATTTTTTCATGATGAATGTGTTAAAGTTTATAATATATTACATTTGTACAAGCAAATAACAGATTGAAAACCAATATAGTTAGTCTTTTATAAAATCGTTTAATATTGGGAGGCAGCGGTTAAATCAGGGGTCGAAAGTGGCAATATTTTAAGGGAGAATAAAATTTTTAATTAATTATTCCTGTAATTAAAATAAGCTAAGTTTTTGTGGAGGAATTGTGGACTCTGTAGGTAAATAAGAATATAAAATTAATGGAAATAATTTCATTAACAAATTTATTTTTCTTTTTCTGTAAATGTAAAGGGAAATTATCTGCAGTCGAAAAGTTATTGATTACGCCATTAAGTAGATCTTTTATTCTTGATTTAGCAGGTATCTTTTAAAAGGTAAAGCTGGCTGATTAGCAACGAAATTTATTTAAGCTTAGATAAACCAATTTTCATAAAATGGTAGTAAAATTTAATGAGTATAATCTTCTGTTTAAATATCCTTTTACCATTTCTAAAGGAACAAAAACACATCAGCCAATATTTGTTGTAGAATTAGAATACTTTGGTATAAAGGGGTATGGAGAGGCTCCGGCCATTAGTTATTACGACATTCCTGTTGAAAAGATGTTTGCTGATCTGGAAAGAAAAAGGATATTTATTGAAAAATTTGCCTTCTCTGACCCTGAAAGATACTGGCACTACCTGCATCATTTATTTCCTGCAAACCCCTTTTTAGTATGTGCTTTAGACATGGCCGGATGGGATTTGTATGGCAAATTAAAGGGGAAGCAGCTACATAATTTATGGGGATTAGATTCTGCTAAAAGTCCATTAACTGATTACACTATTGGTATTGATTCCATTGAAAACATGGTAGCAAAAATGAAAGAAAAGCCCTGGCCGATTTATAAAATAAAAGTAGGGGTACCAAATGACATAGAAATGGTGACTGAACTGAGAAAACATACTGATGCCATTTTTAGGGTAGATGCCAATGCAGGATGGACATTAGAAGAGGCGCTTGAAAAAATTCCATTATTAAAAGATTTAGGGGTTGAAATGATTGAGCAACCTTTGGCAAAAGATGATTGGGATGGAATGAAGAGATTATTTGAATCGTCGCCATTGCCCCTTTTTGCGGATGAGAGTTGTGTTGCAGAAACAGATGTTGAAAAATGTTCCGTGTATTTTCATGGCATCAATATTAAACTAACCAAATGCAGCGGCATTACTCCTGCCAGAAGAATGATTGAAAAAGCGAGGGCGTTAAATATGCAGGTGATGATAGGCTGTATGAATGAAACATCCGTTGGTACGGCCGCTATTGCCCAACTGGCACCACTTGTAGATTTTGTAGATATGGATGGCCCTTTGCTGCTTGCAGAAGATATTGCCAGCGGCGTAAGCTTTGATAATGGGCGCATCTGCTATACTGATTCACCCGGGTTGGGTATTAGCATAGCGCCTTTTAAATTTTATTTGGAAAAATAATTTATCAGCCTTTACTTTGCAATATCAATGAAGCAAATCACTTACATACATCATCATCATTTTTTACCGCAGGGTAAGCTATGTTGATTGCTATGTGTTAAACATATTTTCAAAAAAGGGCTTACTCAAAAGGTAAGCCCTTTTTGTTTTCAGGATAAGATATTTTAAAATAAGGTATATAAAATTTAATTGATGTTAAAAATTGCAGTTCAAAAATCAGGAAGGTTGTACGAAGATTCAATCAGGCTTTTAAAAGAGTGTGGTATAGAATTGAATAATGGAAACAAACAATTAAAAGCTGCTGCTTTTAATTTTCCGCTGGAAGTTTATTTTTTAAGGGATGACGATATTCCACAGTACGTATTTGATGGTGTTGCTGATATTGGTATTGTAGGCGAAAATATTTTGCTGGAAAAGGCAAAAGATATTGACCAGGTGTTCAGGCTCGGTTTTGGTAAATGCCGGTTAAGTATTGCTGTTCCAAAAGCAATGCAATACAAGGGTGCAAATGATTTAAAAGGATTAAAAATTGCAACTACTTATTCAACCATTTTGCAGGAATATTTAACAAAAAATAATATTGATGCCGAAATACATGAAATCAGTGGTTCGGTAGAAATAGCGCCAGGTATAGGTTTGGCTGATGCGATTTGCGACCTTGTGAGCAGTGGCAGTACACTTTTTACTAATGGTTTAAAAGAGGTTGAAGTTATTTTGCAATCAGAAGCCGTGTTAACAGCCAATAAAAAATTAAGTTCTTACAATAAGGTCATCCTTGATAAACTGCTGTTACGCATCAAAGCTGTAAAAACGGCCAAAAACAATAAGTATATCTTATTAAATGCACCCAATCAGCAGTTAAAAAATATAGCAGAGTTATTGCCTGGTATAAAAAGCCCTACAATTGTACCATTGCAGGAAGAAGGATGGAGCAGTGTGCAAAGTGTGGTAAATGAAAATGATTTTTGGGAAGTAATAGAAAAATTAAAAGAGTTTGGAGCCGAAGGAATTATTGTTTTACCAATTGAGAAGATGATCGTGTAATACTGCAATTATACCTTTATGTTGGAGAAAGGTGTAAATTTTATTTTCGGTTATCAGAGTTTAAATATTTATTATGCAAAACATCTTTATAAATCCATTGAAAGAACAATGGCCGGAAATTTTAAAGCGGCCGGCATTTGACAGTAAATCATTAGAAAATACTGTAGCATCAATTTTACAGGATGTTCAGTTAAATGGGGATGAAGCCATTAAAAAATATGCGGCAAAATTTGATGGAATTAAGTTAGAAGAACTTAAAGTAAGCGACATGGAAATTGCTGAAGCTGCAAGTTTGGTTGATGATACTTTAAAGGCTGCCATTGATGTGGCCAAAAATAATATCACCACATTTCACTACGCACAGAAAGAAGCCGTTAAGCAAATAGAGACTATGCCTGGAGTATTATGCTGGAGAAAATCAGTAGCGATACAAAAAATTGGATTATATATTCCCGGCGGAACAGCTCCTTTGTTTTCTACCTTGCTGATGTTGGGTATACCTGCTGTGCTGGCTGGTTGTAATGAAATTATTGTGTGCACACCTCCAGACAAGAAGGGAAATATAAACCCGGTTATTTTATACGTGGCTCAATTAATAGGCGTGAAAAATATTTATAAAATAGGAGGGGCTCAAGCTATTGGTGCAATGGCGTATGGTACAACAACAATACCGCAGGTATATAAAATATTCGGGCCAGGCAATCAATATGTTACCTGTGCCAAGCAACTGGTAAATAAAGGTGGGCTTGCTATCGACATGCCGGCGGGGCCCAGCGAGGTGGCGGTATTTGCAGATGAGACGGCTAAACCAGGTTTTGTTGCCGCCGATCTGCTAAGCCAGGCCGAGCATGGTGCAGACAGTCAGGTTATTTTATTATCCACTTCATTAAAAATAGTGGAAAAGGTAATGGAAGAAATAGATAACCAGCTGGAAGATATATCAAGAAAAGACATCGCCTTAAAAGCCCTGCAAAACACAAGATATATAACTATGGAAAGCGAGGATGACGCTTTTGATCTGTTGAACGAATATGCTCCTGAGCATTTAATTATTGCTTCCGGCAAAGCTCTGCAGTTGGCAGAAAAAGTGATCAATGCGGGAAGTGTTTTTCTGGGCCATTATTCACCAGAGAGTGCAGGTGATTATGCTTCAGGAACAAACCATACTTTGCCTACCAATGGATATGCTAAAGCATATAGTGGTGTTTCGGTGGATAGTTTTGTTAAGAAGATAACATTTCAACAGATAAGTGAAACTGGTATTGAAAATATTGGCAATGCGGTTGAAGTGATGGCGGCTGCTGAAGGCCTGGATGCTCATAAGAATGCTGTTAGTATCCGGTTAAAAAAATAGCAGGGATTTTAAAGAGAAAATAAAAATCAGAAATATGATTTCTTTTAAATTACTAAATGAAACAAACAGGTTAGATATTATTCCATTTCTTTTGTTGCTGGATAAAAAGATAACAGAAGATATCCTTGAAAGCAGACTAATCGAAATGTTTTCACAGGGCTATAAATGTGTTGGTATTTTTGACAGGGAAAAGATGATCGGCATTTCAGGTTTATGGATAATGACAAAATATTATGTGGGTAAACATATTGAACCGGATAATGTAATTATTCATCCAGAGTATCGTAGCGCTGGTGTAGGTGAAGCTTTGATGAAATGGATATATGAATATGCGATTTCACAAAATTGTATTGCTTCTGAGTTGAATTGTTATGTATCAAATACTGCGGCGCAAAAATTTTGGGTAAAGGAAGGATATAATATTATTGGATTTCATTATCAAAAAATGTTGGCTCCATTTTCTTAACTTCTATTTTAAAATATGTTTAATTTAAATACACTTATACGGGAGAATATAAAAACGTTAAAACCTTATTCATCTGCAAGGCACGAGTTTACAGGAAAGGCATCTGTGTTTTTGGATGCCAACGAAAATGCCTATGGCTCACCGCTGGCAGAAAAATTTAACCGTTATCCAGATCCTCTGCAATGGCAGTTAAAGTTTCAATTGGCACGTATCAAAGGAGTTCCTGCGGAGAATATTTTTATTGGCAATGGCAGCGACGAAGTGATTGACCTTGCTTACCGTATTTTTTGTGATCCCGCAAAAGACAATGTAATTGTTTGCCCGCCTACTTATGGCATGTATGAAGTAAGTGCCAATATCAGCGATGTAGCCATAAAAAAAGTTAATCTTACCAGCAATTTTCAATTGGATGTACAAGGAATACTGGATGCAATTGATGCCCATACAAAACTGGTATTTATTTGTAGCCCCAATAACCCCACGGGCAATAATATGAGCAGGGAGGATGTAGAAATGATATTAAATAATTTTGAAGGCATTGTTATTATTGACGAAGCATATATCAATTACTCCAAACAAAAAACATTTATACAGGAACTTACGGATTATCCCAATTTGATTGTAATGCAAACCTTATCAAAAGCCTGGGGCCTGGCTGCATTAAGGCTGGGCCTGTGTTATGCCTCAATGGATATTATTGACCTGTTTAATAAAGTAAAGCCACCTTACAATATAAATGAAGCTTCCCAGCAACTGGCATTGGAAGCTTTACAAAACATGGCGCTTGTAAATGAATGGATAGAAGCATGCGTTTTGCAAAAGGAATTGCTTACAAAAGAAATGAGTAATTTCAGTTTTGTGAAGAAGGTTTATCCAAGTGATGCTAATTTCTTTTTGATGAAAGTAAATGATGCTGACAATTTATATCACTACTTAGCAGCAAATGAAATCGTGGTAAGAAACAGGAGTAAAGACCCGGGCTGCGAAAACTGTTTACGCATTACGATTGGCACACCAGAAGAAAATAATAACTTATTAAATGTATTAAATAAATATGAATACTGATAATCTAACCGGAAAGAGCGAACTTCCCAATATCCCCCTTAGGGGGCAGGGGGCTAAAAAAATATTATTTATTGACCGTGATGGCACATTGATAAAAGAGGCGCCGCCAACATACCAGCTGGATGATTTTTCGAAACTGGAATTTTATCCTGATATGTTTTGTTATATGCGTAAGATAGCAACAGAGCTGGATTATGAACTGGTAATGGTAACCAACCAGGATGGCCTTGGAACTGCCTCATTTCCTGAAGAAAGTTTTTGGCCGGTGCAAAATTTTGTGATGACCAATCTTGCCAATGAAGCCATTCATTTTTCTGAAGTGTTTATTGATAAATCATTTCCTGCCGATAATGCTCTCACCCGCAAGCCCGCAACAGGCATGCTTACACGCTATTTAAACAACCCTGCTTATGATGTACCCAATTCATTTGTAATTGGCGACAGAATCACAGATATGCAGCTGGCAAAAAACCTGCAGTGCAAAGGGATATGGTTAAACACAGATGCAACATTGGGCGCATCAGAAATAAAAGATACCACTGACGATTTAAAAAAAGAAACAATTGTGGTAGAAACCCCCAGTTGGGAAACTATTTATAATTACCTGAAATTACCGCCACGAAAAATTACCCATCAACGAAATACCAATGAAACAAAAATTACGCTTGAAATAAATCTTGATGGAAGCGGTAAATCAGCAATCAATACAGGGCTTTCTTTTTTTGATCACATGCTCGA
>JAYVZR010000527.1:0-2763 GCA_043783135.1 Ferruginibacter sp.
CAAAGACTGTATAGTCTATTGTAACACTTTAGTTGAAAAAACAGTGTTCTTCAAATCATTTTTATTTAAGTTACAAAATAATCAAACAATTATAGTAACTGTTAAGAGACAGGTAACTAAGGATAGTACGATTACATGGACTAAAATTTACAAAACTCCCGAAAAAACTCGCTGGCTTGTTCATTATGGCTTAACGTATGCATCATCAATCATTAGCAAAACCGATAAATATTTCGCATTTGCCGATACCAGTACAGCAAACCGCTATACAATTACAAAAAATAATGATAATGGACCCAGAGGATGGGATAATATTTCTGCAACCATCGAATTTACTTACCCTTTTCATGGGGATGAAAGGCCGTTTGACGGAGGCTTTACCGCAGGTTTTGGTATCAATAGTGGGTTTGAACTATCTGGGCATGCAGGGCTTTCGGCTATAATTGGTGAAAATATAATTTTAGGTAGTGGAATAGTTTTTATGCAGAAATATAAATTGCGTGGGGAGTATAAAGAAAATCAGGTAATAAAAACCAACCTAAATTTTGAAGCGTTACATGAGAAGGTATGGCTTCCGGAACTGTACTTCACAATTGGATTTAGATTTGGTTCAAATCCTTTTGCCAAAAAAAGTACAACGCCTGCTTCAACAAACACAACCTCCACAGAACAATAAATATTTCCTGAAGGTGGATTATGAAAATAAATTTTGTTAGTGATAAACTTTTTCGCATGAAAGGCACGATTATAATTTTACTCATTTCTTTAGGAAGTTGCAGGGGAACAAGAGTGCAGACTTCATCAAATTGGTCAACTACCCCAACTAATAGTACTTCAAAAATAAAAGTAGTTACCAATTTTTATGGTGGTTATGATGGGTTGCATTCTCATTGTATCGATATATTAACGCATTTAAATTTTGAAATTTATGATAAGACAAACCCAATTACTACAAAACCCAAAATGGTATTTGGAAGACTGGTAAAATATTTTATTAAATGTGACACTACAACTATAATAATAAATGGTGAAATGCTGGAATCTGCTATCGGTGGATTGGCACACATTAGCCCCAGGGATTTTAAGGGTTACCCAATTGTAAAAGGCCCTGACCCCATAGGAACTGCCTGGTATGAAAAAATGGAAGTGATGGCTCAGGCTACCAAAGAAGGTATTAGATATTACAGTGATTTTTAAATTAAAGTGCAATAATATCTATCAAGTAAATATAAGTTTTAAACCAAATTGTTATTAACAAAAAACTGTAGCGCCAAATTTTTTTATAAAAAAAGTTACTAAAACTTCTTCCCAGCAACGTCCTTTTGATGGCTCTGTGCAAATGTCTCCGCCTTGGTTCGTGTCCACGAACTGCTACACTTGAAACCAGGAATAGAATGAAGATTAAAAGTCTCTTTTAAAACCATTTTAGTAACCCTTAAAAAGATTTAAATTATGCAACAACCAGAAAAACTATTTGACAATTTTTTTGATGATAAAAATACCACCCCCAGCCGCCTCAGCAATTTTGCATGCGACATACTCAACCGCCTGTTTGCAGATACTGCCACTCTCACCATCCGCAACCCGGATGACAATGCCAGCAGCATATTTGGATGGCTTGACGCCAGCCCTGGCGAAGCCATGCCTGCTACTGCTATGGAAATATTACCAGGTAAATCGCATGAAGTAAAACCATCACAACTTGGGCCACTCACCAATCATTTTTTGCTTATACACAACACAAGTAGTGTAAATGAAGGAGCGTGGGAAGTAGAAGTGGTGGGGTGATTGTTTACACAAAGAAGCTTTACAGAAAACGGGAGAAGCCGAAGACCCGGATTAAAGAGTAGGCGAAAAAAAATTAAGTTATGGAAAATGAATTTGAGATCATTCAGGATATTCAGCAAATGACTGTGCATCTTGAAAAATTGACTGCTGACGAAGGGGCATTTAACGAAGCCCACGCTGCTTATGAAAAAGAAGATGGAGAAAAATTTGAAGCTGCACTAAGCAAGGTGGGCATTGCAGAGCATTGCCGTATTATTTGCCGTTTTTTTTGCAGAAAACATTGCGGCAGGCTATGCTTTAAATTTTGCCCCAGGCCTCATAAAGAACAAGTGGATGCAAAAGAAATTTTAGCATTTGCAAGAGCAATTACGCCTTTGCTAAAAGATGAAAAGCTGGTGAAAAAACTATTGTCAATCACACAGTCAGAAGACCTTAAGGCCTGGAACGATTTTTTAAAAAGGTATAAGTTAGAAATCTTTTGCTACCAGCTTTGCGCCCTTGTATGCTCATGGCGCTGCAAAGGGGTGTGCCACAAGTTATGTCCTGCCCTCCCTTTAATAACCAACATAGGTAACATACCAGTTTCACAGATTGACAGCCAGGGCTATGGCAGTGGAACAAGTGTGCCGCCGGGCTATGTTGGAGCTCCAAATCCGGCTGCTGGTTATGGCGATCATCCTTTTGGGGGTAGTGTATTGTTAAAAGGAATATTTAATATGGCAAGTGGGGTGGAGTATTTAGTAGAGATTTCATCAACCGGTCCTATAGGCCTATATACGCCAATATTGGTAGGGCCACAGGCGGGATATGATGTAGACCCGGTGCAGCCTCCGCCACCGATACCGCCAGACCCAGCTTATCCTTTGCCAGCTACACCGCCAGCGACTCAAGCAGGGTATTGGGATATAATCACTCACGAGTTTTTTCGTAACAGGAGCCAGTCAACAGGTGCAGACCCGGGTTGGTTTAAAATAA
>JAYVZR010000528.1:0-2758 GCA_043783135.1 Ferruginibacter sp.
GCAAGAGAGGAAAATGAAACGCCTTCTGCTGAATACATGAATGATTGGTTATTGCGTAATACAGAACTGGTAAATAATTACAATCCACAATTATTCTGGTTCGATTGGTGGATAGAACAACCTGCTATGGATCCCTATCGTAAATCTTTTGCTTCGTTCTACTACAATAAAGGATTGGAATGGAACAAAGGAGTAGTAATAAATTATAAAAACATATCCTATCCTGATGGCACTGCCGTATTGGATCTGGAAAGGGGCAAGCTGGCTGGTATCAGGCAAATGACCTGGCAAACAGATGATGCCATTGGTAATAATTCCTGGGGATATGCTGTCGGCAATACTTTTAAAAATGCCCAATATGTAATTACCAATTTAATTGATATTGTAAGCAAAAATGGCAACCTTTTATTAAACATTGGCCCCAGGCCTGACGGGACCATTACCGATGAAGAAACTCAAACATTATTAGGAACCGGCAAATGGCTGGATGTAAATGGAGATGCTATCTATGGAACAAGGCCATGGAAAATTTTTGGTGAAGGGCCAACAGAATCTGCCAGCGGAAGCTTTGCTGATCAAAAGAAACCTTTTACTGCGCAAGACATCAGGTTTACCATTAAAGGAGATGTATTGTATGCCATAGCAATGGGGCAACCTGCTGCCAGCACAACGATAAAGAATTTGGGTTCAAAGGCAGCTAATGGAATTATTGAATCGGTTGAGCTTATTGGCAGCAATGAAAAAATAAGCTGGGTACAACAGGCAGAAGTATTGATGATAAAACCTTCAAAAACCTATCCATCAGAAAATGCGGTAGTGTATAAGATAAGTTTTAAAAAATAGGCAATGGTTTCAGGCTTAAAGTTGCAGGAAATTTACTGGTATTGGAAGGGTGCAGGGTTTTTAAAAAAGGTACTAAAATCTACGCTAAAAAAATAAATGTTAAATTTACAATTAATAAAAAATAAGTGTTAATTTAACATTTAATAATAACGTTTGTTGCCTTGGACAACGATATTATAGTCTATCGTAACGCTTGATGGGGTCCCGGTTCCCTGGCATAAATTTTCAATACTATTTACAAATAGATTAATATAAGATAGGTTTCGCACAAAGAAACAAAAGATACAAAAGTCCACAAAGAGCAAATAATATTTATCAAAAATGGTATTACTTCGTGTTTTTTGTTTTCGTTTTACCCTTTGTGTGAAATAATCTTACAGTTGAGAAAGCCAGTTTCATTTTTTTAAAACGATTTTAAACAAATAGTATGAAGCGCCTGCCTTTCATTTTTTTTATTCCCATTGTTTTTTTCTCATTGAGTGCTGGTGCACAAAACAAAAAGGATTTTATAGTAAAAGTAAATGCACCTAAGGCACAGGTGCAGCCAGCCATGTGGGGTGTTTTTTTTGAAGATATCAACCTGGGTGCCGATGGTGGTATTTATGCAGAACTCATCAAGAATCGATCCTTTGAATTTACAAAGCCATTAATGGGTTGGAAAATTTTAGGCAAGCCACTAACCGAAGGCGATTTTACTATAATGAACCGAAGCAATATCAACACCAATAACCCAAGGTTCCTTAGGGCGCTGCTTCATAATAATATAAAGGGCAGCATCGGTTTAAACAATGAGGGTTTTCGTGGCATGGGCATAAAAAAAGGTTTGAGGTATGATTTTTCTTTGATTTACAGGCAGGGTGGCGGGAATAAAAAATTATACATAGAACTTGTAAACAATCATAATGAAAAAATTGGCAGTACATCTTTGGAATTAGGAGCTACAGCGGATGAATGGAAAAAACAATCAGTAAGTTTCACGGCAACCGACACTGCATTAAAAGCAACATTCAATATCTGGATAGAAGGTGATGGTTTAATTGATATGGATATGGTTTCCTTATTTCCCGAAGATACCTGGAAAAAACGGCCGGGTGGCATGAGGGCAGATATGATTCAGTTGCTGGCGGATATGAAACCGGGCTTTATCCGTTTTCCGGGTGGCTGTATAGTTGAAGGCTTTGATTTAAAAGGCCGTTACCAATGGAAAAAAACAATCGGCCCCATTGAAGAACGGCAATTGATTATTAACCGCTGGAACAACGAATTTGCACATAGGCCCACACCTGATTATATTCAAACTTTTGGCCTTGGTTTTTTTGAATATTTTCAACTGGCAGAAGATATTGGTGCGGCGCCTTTGCCCATTTTAAATTGTGGTATGGCCTGCCAGTTCAATAGTGCAGAATTGGCATCGTTGGATGAACTGGATCCCTATGTGCAGGATGCATTGGACCTGATTGAATTTGCTAATGGCGATACGGCTACCAGCTGGGGGAAATTGCGTGCAGCATTGGGCCATCCTGCATCTTTCAATTTAAAAATGATGGGTGTGGGTAACGAAAACTGGGGACCCCAATACGTAGAGCGGTTAAAAATTTTTACAAAAGCTATCAAAGCAAAATATCCTGATTTTAAATTGGTAAACAGTTCGGGTACTGATCCTAATGGAGAAAGGTTTGATTATTTGAATGGCGAATTGCGAAGTATGAAAGCAGATATTATTGATGAACATTATTACCGAAAGCCCGAATGGTTTTTCAGCAATGCAAAACGTTATGATGATTATCCAAGAAATGGCTATAAGATATTCTGTGGCGAATATGCTGCACAAAGCGACTACACGGTAAGTCCCAATAATAAAAATTGCTGGCTCACTGCATTGGCTGAAGCTGCGTTTATGACCGGGCTTGAACGT
>JAYVZR010000529.1:0-2754 GCA_043783135.1 Ferruginibacter sp.
TGTTTCTTCAATAGATGAAATAGATTGCTTGGTTACAATTGTCTTGTTGGTGGTTACCACTTTTATATAATCTTTCAAACTTTCGATGTATAAAATATCATCTAATGCGACTTTCAAATTTTTTCTGTCAGCCCTTAGTGTTATAAAAGCTTCTGTCTGTTTATTTTTATTTTCACCATTGCCATAATTATTTTCAGAAGTATGCAGGTTGGTATCCATCACTTTATTTACTGCTTTTAAAAACCGTTCAAATGAAATTGGCTTTAGTAAATAATCCACCGCATCTAACTCAAAACCTTCTATTGCAAACTTTCGGAAGGCAGTGGTGAAAATTACTTTAGGAGGATTTTTTAATGTACGTACTAAATCGGTACCAGACAATTGGGGCATTTGAATATCCAGAAATAAAAGATCAATGGTATGTTGCTGCAGCATAGTCAATGCTTCCAGTGCATCAGCGCAAGTGCCTGCCAGATGCAGGTTTGGTACACATGCTATATATTTTTTCAGTACTTCCAAAGCTGGTGGCTCATCATCCACCGCCAGGCAAATTATTTTTTTATCTGTTGTCATGCAAAATTATTTAAGGGAGTATAATTTTTTTTATTCCCCTGTTGTATATTGAGTTGTTCATTTACAGCCAGAGGGATTTTCATGTTTATTGAATAAGTATCACCTGTTGAACTTATAGTTAGTTCATATTTTCCAGGATGCAACAGTGCCAGTCTTTTTTGTACATTTTTTAGGCCAATACCATTTCTTCCTGTTGCACAATTATTTTCAACTGGTTTACTGTTGCATAGCTCAAAACACAGGATATTTTCAGTTATATTAATTTGCAATTTCATCCATGGCTGTTGAAGCATTTTGCTGGTGCCATGTTTAAAACAGTTTTCAACAAATGGGATTAAAAGCAGGGGGGCAATAAGTTTGTTTTGATAATCACCCTGTATCAAAACTTCCGCTTTCAGCCTCTTGCCATAACGTACTTTTTCCAGCTCAATGTAATCCTGTATCATTTTCAATTCATTTTCCAAAGGCACTAATGCAGCATCACAATCATTTACCATGTATTTCAATGTGTCTTTCAGTTTTAAAACCAAATCAGCGGCATGAGGTGATTTAGAAAGTGTAAAGGAATAAATATTGTTAAGCGTATTAAAAAGAAAGTGTGGGTGTATCTGTGCTTTTAATAACTGCAGTTCAGCATCGGCATTTTCTCTTATAAGTAATTTTTTTTCTTCCAATTTTTGGTAATATCCCTTAAGTATTTTGATTGTTAAAAATAATACGCATGCAGCCACCGGGCCGGCAGAAACGAAAAACCAGGAAGACCGCCATACACCGAATAACTGTGCATCTGGTGATTGGTGAATAACACCTGCTACCCATAAAATAAAAAGCATAAAAAATGTATAGTTCAGTATAGTCAGTAGTGACAGCGAAATTGCGAATTTGTAATATTTTCTTTTATCAAAGTATTTGGGTATAAGGTAGTAGATGGTTGTATAAGTAAATATCATTTCAAGAATAGTTACATAAGACCGAAAACTAAATTCCTGTACAAAGAAGCCCCATACAGATTTTGTTGTCAGGTAATAGCCAACTCCAAAAACCTGCAGTATTATCCTTGACATCCAAAAGCTAACATGCCGGTAATAACGTTTGGGGGCGTTTGCTGAAAATATAAAATCATGCAGGGTCATGGGTAACCATTTGTGTTTGTGATGGCAAATTCTTTTCTGAAACAATACAGTTTGTAAAAGGCAAATTGAAGGTTACTCTTTTTTCATTTTCCGGTTCTTCCAATGCAAGATGATAATCCCCTTTTGTATTAATTAACTTTAGCTTGTTGCGTACAGTATCTGTAATAAACCCCAGTTTCAAACTATCAGTGTTTCCGCCATTCAAAAAAGAAAAAAATATTTTTACCTGCAGGCTTTCAGTTTTTGAGATAATGTGAAATATAATTCCTGTATTATTTTTTTCCTCCTGTTCAACCAGGCTGATACATTCCTGCATCAAAGGCAATAATAAAGGTGCAATATATTTACCATAAGTATCTCCGCTAACCTTGATGTCAATATTTTTTTGACTTGTTTTTTCCAGAAAAATAAAATCACGGAGCCCTGTTAATTCTTTATCCAAAAGAACTGCTTCAGTATCGCTCTCATAAAGAGAATAACTCAGCAGGTCCGACAGTTTCAGTACCATCGTAGCTGAATCAGCAGCACCAGCATTTATTTTGTTATAAATAGTGTCAAGTGAATGAAAAAGAAAAGCCGGGTTAATACGGGCTTTTTGTATTTGAAGCTCTGTTCTTGTTTTTCTTTTAATAATTTCCAGGTTTTCTTTCTGTTGCAGGTGCCAGTTTTTGGCCAGTTTAATTCCGATTGCAATGATGGCTATCGTTACGGCCCATTTTGTATTGCCATCACTAAACCCAAGGGTATTAAGGAAGTTTGGAGGTATAGGTTTCTGATAGTGAATATTATTAAGAAATATCCCTGCAAAAAAATAATTAACTGCCAGGTCAAATAGTACAAGTAAGAAGATGGATAAAACAAACATGCCATACTTTTTTCTTTGAAGAAAGGAAGGAAGCAAATAATACAGCGAAATGTAAACTGAAAAAATACAGGCTGGCACAAAACAACAAAGACTCAAAAATGCGAACCAATAAGTAGTCGGTTGAAAAACCTCTTTATACTCATTTGGATTGATGCTCTGCAGAAAGAAATAAATAAAGTAGGT
>JAYVZR010000530.1:0-7520 GCA_043783135.1 Ferruginibacter sp.
GGTGCAGGCACACTGACAAATTATTACTGGTGTTTGAATGGGAATAACCTGAACGGTCCTGAATTTTTAGGTTCTATCAACAATACAAGATTAAAATTAAGAACATCAAATCAGGACAGGATAACTGTATTTTCTGGTGATGAAATCAGTACTGCTATCGATGTACCGGCAGTGGAAATTTTTTCTCCTTCAGCAAATAATGGATTGGATGGACCTGGTTTAAAAATATTCAGAAGTGGAAGTACATCCGGCTGGGCGGCGGCTATGGATTTTGCAATGAATAATAATAACGGCAACAAAAAAACCTATGCCAGATTGAATGGAGGTATCGAATCCAGTACTACAAATTCTGAAAAAGGGTTTTTAACTTTTGAAATAGTATCAAATGGCCAAATCGGCAACTTACAACAACAGGAAAAAATGAGGATTACTTCTGCAGGATTTGTTGGAATTGGAACAAGTGCACCTGTGGCTCAATTACATACTACGGGTACCGTTTTATTTAGTGGTATCCTAAATAATAATAGTTACAATAAGCTACTGGTTCAGGATAATACAGGTCAATTGTATTGGAGAGATGCAAGTACTATTACCAATAATATTGGATGGGCATTAAATGGTAATAACCTGACTGGCTCCGAGTTTTTAGGTTCTACCAATAATACAAGATTAAAATTAAGAACATAAAACCAAGATAGGATAACTGTATTTTCCGGTGATGAAATCAGTACTGCTATTGATATACCGGCGGTAGAAATTTTTTCTCCCTCGGCAAATAATGGTTTGGATGGGCCTGGATTAAGGGTGTACAGAAGCGGAAGTAATTCTGGGTGGGCATCTGCTATAGATTTTTCCATGAATAATAGTAATGGAAATAAAAAAACGTATGCCAGGTTAAATGGTGGTATTGAATCAAGTTTTGCAAATAATGAAAATGGATTTATAACTTTTGAAATTATTTCAAATGGCCAATTAGGAAACTTGGTACAACAAGAAAAAGTTAGGATTACATCAAGGGGATATGTAGGTATTGGTACCAATAACCCTACAGCTCAATTGCATACTACCGCTTCTGTTCGTTTTGAAAATATTGCTAATGGAACCGGTAGTTACTTAGTAGTGGATGCAAACGGTAATATTTATAAAAGTAACTCGGGACCAGCCAACAGATCTACAGCAGATAACTCTGTTGATTTGAAAAATATGCAAAGTCAGATAGAACAACTACAACTTGAGATAAAGCAATTAAAAAATCAAATAGAAAAAAAGTAAAAATATTGGCTAATAACTTGTAACCTTTACTTTACTCTCCTTTCTTAGCAATATATAACACAAAATTTTTCGGTACCCCTAATCTAAGAAGATCGTTTTTATTAGCCTGTTCCGCTTTAAAAAGTTCGACTGTAAAGCCTGCAAATTGTAAACGCTCCCTAAATACTTTTTGTGAGTATAGCCTGATATGATCATCCTGCCCAAACCTGCGCCAGCGTTCAGCTACATCGGTGCAATTGGGGTCTTCATCTATTTCATCAAAGTTTTTTAATATTGGCACCATCATAATTGCCTTACCTCCCCGTTTTAAAATATTATACATATTACGCATTGCCTTTACATCATCAGGTATATGCTCCAGCACATGCGAACAAATGATGAAATCAACAGAGTTGTTACTGATACTGCTTAAATCTTGTATATCCAATTTATAATCCACCCCATCCATAAACAAATCAGAAGTTTTGTATTGAATGGGAAATACCTTTTCAATCATTTTTGCAAAACTTGGCGATGGGGCAAATTCCAATAGTATATCACTGGGGTTGAAATTATGATAGCGCTTTAAATAATACAGATACAACCTTTCCCTGTCGAATGAAAAACATTTAGGGCAATAAAAATTATCCGGGTCAATCGTTTCAAAATCGGCTGAGCTATAGGGAAAATTATATTGCTTCGAATATTCCTTATAAAATTTTGCAAGAGGAATAAACTTGAAAATATCGCTGTTGCATATTTCACAATAATACTTTTTAGGAACAAGTGGCAAACGGGTCAGTATTTTGTAAAGTGTTTTTTGTAGTTGCATGTTAAAAAGGTAATTTTTTTTCGTACAAATTTTTAGGGTAAAGCAGGAAACCTTTTACAAAGTTTTTTATGGCATCGCCAATTTTTTTTTCCTGGATACAATATTTTACAGCTGATAAAACCAAGTTACTTTTTGCTTTCCTAAAGTGTTTTGAATTGGTAACCCCAGTATTTTCTTTTATAGCGTCATACACTTCCAGTGTAGCATAGATCCTTTGCAACTTTGTCCTGGCGCTCCATGTACCCATGGAATGGTTTCTATGTAACGCCATCACTTTGTGTATGTAATAAGAGTCTCCATACTGGGATAACAGAAGATGCAATGGCCAGTCTCCTACTTTCAATTTTATATACCAATCAGGAAAAGAAGTTACCAGTTTATTCCTGAATACAACAGAGCAGGTTTGTATGTAATTTTTATAAATCAATTCATTAAACCCTATTACCGATTTTGGGAAGCATCCGTTTTGCAAATAATTCCTTGCATCATTTACCTCATCAGAAAAAGTTTCCAGTACATTGGTAAAGCAGGAAACATAACCAGGATTTGTTTCAAGTATATCTATTTGTTGCTGGAGCTTATCATTATCTGTCCAGTAGTCATCTCCTTCCAGGTAAGCAATGTACCTGCCATTTGCAGCACTTAATAATTCAGTAAAATTTTTTGCAGCACCTACGTTTGCAATTCTTGGTAATATCCTGATCAGTCCCGGATTTTTTTTTTCGTAACCCACTATTATTTCCTTCGTCCCATCAGTACTGTAATCGTCCGCAATAATTATTTCTAAAGAAAAATTTACCTGCTGATGAAGGGTACTATCAACAGCCTGCCTTATATAAGCAGCCTGATTATACGATATAATACAAATACTAACTAAAGGGGTATCCATTGCCTGATTTGCCACAAACATACTTAAGCTTGCTTAAATTAAAACAATAATAAAGCAGGCCTGCATAATCCAAAAATCAAGTTCTGTTTAAAACCTATTCAATAATTTTAAAAAGGCTTTATTTTTTGTATTTACATTTGCCAAAATGTAAACGGGTAGTTAATAATGGCCTGTAAAAAAAGTTTTGCGTATGAAAGTAGCAATAATGCAACCATATCTTTTTCCGTACATTGGGTACTTTCAGTTGATGAATGCTGTTGACGAATTTGTATTATACGACAATATCCAATTCTCAAAAAAAGGCTGGATTAACCGAAACAAGATATTGGTTAATGGTATAGATGACTACATTAGCTTCCCTTTAAAAAAAGACTCTGACTACCTAAATGTAAACGAAAGATACTTGTCTGAAAACTGGCCTGTTGAAAGAAAAAAATTACTAAATAAAATAACTGAGCTGTATAGAAAAGCTCCTTTTTATAAGGTAGCATATCCAATAATAGAACAAGCAATTTTATTTGAAGACAACAACCTTTTTAAATTTATACTAAACTCATTACAGGCAATAAATAAATACCTTGATATTAAAACCCCCATTATAATTTCATCCGGCATTGATATTGACCACTCATTAAAATCTGAAAACAAAGTAATTGCGATTTGTAAAAAAAGAAATGCCAATACATACATAAACCCAATCGGTGGTATTGGAATGTATGATAAGCAAATATTTGTAAACCAGGGCATACAATTATACTTCCTAAAAAATGGAGAAATATCATACAAGCAATTCAATAATGACTTTGTACCATTTTTATAAATTATAGATTTAATGATGTTTAATTCAACGGATGAAATAAAAAAATACATCGAACATTCTTATACTTTACTATGATAATGATTACACATTTAATTGATATAAATTTTAAATTAAATCGAAAAATATTTCTTACTAATGTTTACATGGAAAAAACTGGGTAGGGTTTTTAATCCTGCTGAAATAAAAGGGAAAGATTGGTTAAATGAATTTGCACAAGCCCCATCTGTTTTACAATTTGATAATTTCATCAGAGTATATTTTTCGTGCAGGCCCTTGCCGGATGCAAACGGGCAATATGTTAGCTATTCTGCCTATGTTGATCTTAACAGGGATAACTTATTTGAAATAGTAAATATTGCAGAGCAGCCAATATTCACTTTAGGACAAAGAGGCACATTTGATGAGTTTGGGACTTACCCAACTTCCGTCATCAGAAATGGGGAAGATGTGGTTGCTTATTATGCTGGATGGACAAGGTGTGAATCAGTTCCATTCAATGTGGCAATAGGAGCTGCCACGAGTAATGACGATGGGAAAAATTTTATAAAATTGGGCAGTGGCCCTGTTCTATCATACAGCTTGCATGAACCATTTGTTTTAAGTGGCCCCAAAATAAGGCGGTTTAATAATAAATGGTATTTGTTTTATATTGCCGGCACTAAGTGGATTGAAAATAATGGTAAACCTGAACCAGTATATAAAATCCGTATGGCAGTTTCCGATGATGGTATCAATTGGAAAAAAACAGAAAAGGATTTGATTGAAAGTAAAATTGAAGAGAACGAAGCACAAGCCAGCCCGGATGTTTTTTTCAGCAACAATAAATACCACATGTTCTTTTGTTACCGCTACAGTCTTGGTTTTAGGGGAAAAGAAAAGGGTTACCGCATAGGCTATGCCTCATCGTATGATTTGCTAAAATGGACAAGGGATGATTCAAAAGCAGGCATTGATGTATCGGCAGATGGATGGGACAGTGAGATGATCAGTTACCCTCATGTATTTGAATTGGATGGTGCTATTTATATGCTCTATCTTGGAAACCAGGTTGGTCGATTTGGTTTTGGCCTTGCCAGGTTAGAAGGATATTTACAATAATTTTTTATCAACATTACACTTTATGAAATGGAAAAAGCTGGGTAAAATATTTGACCCAACACAACATACACTTGCCAATAATTGTAAAGAGTTTGCCCAATCACCACAAACACTCATTTTTGATAATTTTGTAAGAATCTATTTTTCAACAAGAGAAAAAAATGACAGCACAGGAAAATTTCTTAGCCATATTGCCTTTGTTGATATGGATAAAAAATTTGAGAACATCATCAATATATCTTCTGATACAGTAATTAAATTAGGGGAACTGGGTACATTTGATGAACACGGGATTTTTCCAATTAATCTACTAAAACACAATGATAAAATACTTGCCTATACTTGTGGCTGGAACCGGAGGGTATCAGTATCAGTGGAAACCTCTGTGGGCCTTGCATATAGCAATGACGATGGATTGACTTTTGAAAAAATGGGCGATGGTCCTGTTTTAACTTCCTCATTGCATGAACCATTTCTTGTAGGCGACGCCTTCGTTTATGTGTATGAAAACACTTATCACATGTGGTATATTTATGGCACCAGATGGATAGATAATACTGAAGAAGAAACAGCGAGGGTTTATAAAATTGGGCATGCTGTTTCCGCAGATGGGATTAGCTGGGTTAAAGAAGGAAGACAAATAATTGATGATGTTTTGAATGCAGATGAATGCCAGGCATTACCAACAGTGATAAAACATAACAACAGGTACCACATGTATTTTTGTTACCGCCAGGCTATTGGTTTTAGAAAAGATAAAACAAGGGGTTACCGGCTTGGTTATGCTTATTCAGATAACCTGAAAAATTGGGTAAGGGATGATGCCAATGCAGGGATAGCATTTTCTGATGAAGGCTGGGATAGTGATATGCAGTGCTATCCGCATATTTTTAAATGTAATGATAAAATTTACTTGTTGTACAATGGCAATGAATTTGGCCGCTTTGGTTTTGGAATGGCAGTATTAGAAGAATAAGATGAACAAAAATAATATCACATATCAAACAAAAGCTGCTGCTGAAAAAGATATTTTTTCCCATCTTTCAGTATGCAACGACAGTTTTTTACCCCCTCTAAATGAGAGGGTTGATATATATTCTTATGCAAAAAAAATAGCTGAAAATGCTCTAACATTTGAAGCATGGGATGAGAGTACCCTAATAGGGCTGATTGCTGTTTATTTTAATGCCGATGCTGGTAAATCTGCATTTATAACCAACGTAAGTGTTACAAAAAAATTTATGGGTATGGGCATTGCTTCGGTGTTACTAAAGAATTGTATTGAGTATTCCATTCAGGGTAATTGTTTTGAAATATATTTGGAAGTTAACAGGGATAATATCCCGGCTATTGGTTTTTATAAAAAATTAAATTTCATACAATCAGGAAATAAGGGTGACAACCTTATTTTGAAACTTGACATAAAACAATAAATGATGAGTACACAAAGAGATTACAACAAAGAATTAAAAGATACATCCGATCATAAATATGCGTACAATTTTGATTTTGATGTGATGCATCCCTTTATGCTAAAGTCATTTATTCCATTTTTTAAAGAAGGCAATTTTTTGGAGTTGGGAAGTTTTAAAGGGGATTTTACAAAAAGGTTCCTACCCTACTTTAAAGATATTACCTGTGTGGAAGTTTCTGATGAAGCGGTAGCAATCGCAAAAAAAGAATTTGGCGGCAAAGTAAAATTTGTACAATCATTATTTGAAACGGCCACACTGAATGGCAAATACAATAATATCGTTTTAACCCATGTGCTGGAACATATTGACGATCCGGTAGGCGTTTTAAAAAGAGTAAACGATGAGTGGTTAGCTGATGATGGCCGTTTCTTTTTGGTTTGCCCCAATGCCAATGCAGCTTCCCGGCAGATTGCAGTAAAGATGGGATTGATTTCTCACAACACTGCTGTAACACCTGCAGAAAAGGAACATGGCCACAACATTACCTACACCCTGGATACGCTGGAAAGAGATGCAAGATCTGCCGGGCTTAATGTAGTTTACCGCAGTGGTATTTTTTTTAAAGCGATGGCTAATTTCCAATGGGACAGGTTGCTTGATACTGATATTATTTCAAAGGAATATCTTGAAGGCTGTTATCGGCTTGGGCAGTTGTATCCAGATCTTTGTTCAAGCATTTTTTTAATGTGTGAGAAAGGAAAATAGCTATCGTCTAATCCAGCATACTAATTGGAAACTGTTTGAGTTATTTATTTTCTTGTGATAAAGGATGCCCAATGGATGTGGTAAAAATGAGTCTATATGTAAAAGGTTTCGATGTTCCAATGAGTACTTCGGTTTCGTTCAGTACTTTAGCTGGTATCAAAAAAAATTAATTCAAACAGCTTCTTATATTATTACCGAAATGATTATTTTACAAATCCGCTGCACTTCTTCCAATGTAATGCTGTGATACAACGGTAAACATAAAACCCTTGAAGCAATATCTTCTGATACGGCACAAACATTTTTTGTAGTTAGGTATGGCAGTGTATTCAGCGATGGATAAAAGTACCGTCTGGGTACAATATCATTTGCCTTTAATGCAGCCATCACTTTCAAAACCGTGGCTTCATCTTTAAATATCACCGGGTAGTAAGCATAATTATAATCTGT
>JAYVZR010000531.1:0-2752 GCA_043783135.1 Ferruginibacter sp.
GAACAGGCCATTAACATCAATAAACAATATGTTGTTATTATTTTTATTGATGGGGGCATTTGAATTAGCTATTTGGATTATAATAAAAACTGGGTTAAACATAATGAAATTTTTATTTCACTACTCCACTAATTCAAGTATTTGTGTTGGCTCCATATTAGCATTTCTCATAGCAATACCACGTATGGCATTTGCTGCAAAATCAAGAAATGCCTTTTTTGTAAGCTCATCATCACTTACCATAATCGGCACGCCCATATCTCCGCCTTCACGAATGGTTTGCACGATGGGTATTTGTCCAAGAAAAGGAATATCAAATTCTTCTGCCAGGTTTTTGCCTCCATTTTTTCCAAACAGGTAATATTTATTATCAGGAAGTTCGGGCGGAGTAAAGTAACTCATATTTTCTACCAGCCCGATTATTGGAACTTTTAATTGGGCCTGGCCAAACATGGCAATTCCTTTTTTTGCATCAGCCAGCGCAACAGTTTGAGGCGTAGTAACAACAATAACACCGGTTACGGGTACAGTTTGTACCACAGTTAAATGAATATCGCCTGTGCCGGGTGGCATATCAATTACAAGATAGTCGAGTTCGCCCCAGTCAACATCGCTTACAAACTGGCGGATGGCACTGCTTACCATGGGGCCACGCCAAACCACTGCTTGCTTTTCGTCTACGAGCAAACCAATGCTCATCATTTTAATGCCAAATTTTTCAATCGGCACAATTAAACCTTTACCCTCAACTTCTTTCATCATCGGCCTGTCGCCCCTAACCCCAAACATAATATGTTGGCTGGGCCCATAAATATCTGCATCCATTAAACCTACGCTTGCACCGCTTTGTGCCAATGCCAAAGCAAGGTTACTTGAAACGGTACTTTTACCAACGCCACCCTTGCCGCTCACCACTGCAATAATATTTTTTACGCCACTTAAAACTGTTTTGGCATCTTTCCGGTTACTGCTGGTATTACTGGTAAAATTTACTTTTACAACGGCCTCTTTATTTACAAGTAGTTTTACTGCATTGATACAGGCATTCATTATAAGGTCTTTTAAAGGGCATGCTGGGGTAGTTAATACAACTGTAAACGATACATCACTTCCACTAATTACAATATCTTTTACCATATTCAACGTCACTAAATCCTTACCAAGGTCGGGCTCCTGTACATTGCTGAGTGCCTTTAGTATATCGTCATTTGTCATCGTTCAATTTTTTGTTAAAAATCCTTAGTCAACCCCAAAATTAACCATTGATGCCCTTACTTTGTTTATTAATTAAGGAATGTTGTTATTTTTACGGGCATTTATTTTTTAACCAAAAACTGCGTCACTGTTCCATGATGTGGGATAGCCTCAACTATTGAATTTTTTTAATGAAATTATTTGTTCGATATATATTATTAGGGGCTTTATTAATTCCGGTTGGGGCAAAAGCTCAATTTGAAACATTAAAGGATACTGTAGTACAATTGTATGGGGTAGTGATGACGGCAGACAGCCTGCAGGCATTACCTGCTGTCAGCGTGGTTGTAAAGGGCCAAAACAGAGGTACCGTTACCAATAATCAGGGTGTATTTAGTATTGTTGTTTTAAAGGGTGATGTCATTGAATTTACAAGCGTAGGGTTTAAACCAAAAACGGTAATTGTTCCAAAAGATATTGCTGGTAACCAGTATAGTTTATTGCAATTAATGGTTACCGATACTGTATTTCTGGCAGCAACCATCATTAAAACAAGGCCAACAAGGGAACAGTTTGAAAGGGATTTTTTAAATACACAGGTACCAGATGATGACCTGGAAACTGCCCGTAAAAACACCGATGAAAATAGCCGTAGGTTATTAATGGCATCGTTGCCCAGGGATGGCCAGGAATCAGCCAATCTTTATTTAAAAAATTCAACTGCTAAATATTATTATGCAGGCGGTTTACCTCCCCAGAATATCTTTAACCCTTTTGCATGGGCAGAATTTATCAAAGCGTGGAAAAGAGGGGATTACAAAAAGAAGAAATAAATATTTCCTTTTTTAAATCAGCAATTATTTACCGGCTGCTCTTATATGGGTGCATTTATCCCAATACGCAGCACATCTGGGAAACAATAAGGACTTTACAAAACAAATGGATACTTTAATAGAGTCTTACGGAAAATTGGGAAAGCGTTTGGTATTTATTGCGGATGGGGGAACGTGGATTAAAAACTGGATAGAAGATGCTTTTCCCGAAGCAGTACCTATACTGCTTTTAGCGATGACACGAAGCCAAACAAATGGACTGATAAACAAAAGGAACTGCTGTTGGAAAGTAAAGTAACCACGGTTATAAAAAATATTAAAAGGCAAAATAAGGAAAGCAAAGAAGGGCTATTGCTCATAAATTATTATACCAATAATGCTTACAGGATGAATTATAAATGATATAAAAATGCAGGAGCAGGCCTGATTGGTTCAGGGGCCATCGAATTTGCACAGAGAACCGTAGTCCAAAAAAGAATGAAACAATCAGGACAGCGATGGAGTAATAAAGGAGCACAGAATATACTAAACCTAAGGGTACTACCCATGAATAACCATTGATAAAGTGGTGGCGTTGATTAAGAACGCAGCTTAAATGATAGCCGGCAATTTTAAATGCACCCGATTATCAGGGCAAACGCATTAAAACTTAGTGAGCATTAGTTAGGATAGCGGTTAGGTATTCATTGTTCCAGCCAGCTTTCTTTCTTTTTGATTTGACACTT
>JAYVZR010000532.1:0-7515 GCA_043783135.1 Ferruginibacter sp.
TATCAATTTCACTAAACCGAATTTTTATTATTATCTGAATAACGGAGCCAATTTTTTGTTGTTTAATATTGTAAAACGCTGGCATTGGTATGCAGCAAAAAATGAAAAAATAAAAGTTGACTTTCTTGGTAAGGCAGGCATCGGGCCCGTCATCCCTCATGTAGAAAATAGTTTATTTGGTAAATTAAATGCACAGGGGTTTCAATTCGGGGGATGGAATATTGGTGTTGAAGCAGCGGTAAGGGCTACCTTTTTTAAGTATGTTTATTTGGAATATACCAACAAACTGGACTATGCCAGATACTCCAATTTAAAGGTATACGAAGGCACGGCTAAACATGCTTTCGGTACTTATGAAATGATGTTAAATTTAGGTGTTACTTTTCCGTCAGGTGGGAAAGTAAAATAATAATCTTGCTTTTTATTTCGCCATTATTTCGCTAAATTTTATCTTATGCGTATCATATCTTACAACGTTAACGGCATACGTGCCGCTTTTAAAAAAGGGTTTATAGATTGGCTTAAAACCAACCCGGCAGATATCATTTGCCTGCAGGAAACCAAAGCCACTAAAGATGATGTAGACTTTAAGCAATTAGATGCCCTCGGTTTTCACCACCATTGGTTTAGTGCGCAAAAAAAGGGGTATAGCGGGGTGGCCGTTTTTTCAAAGATAAAACCAGATAATGTAGTATATGGTAATGGCCACGCCGCAAGCGATGATGAAGGCAGGGTAATACAATTGGATTTTGGTGATATCCGTTTAATTAATGCCTATTTCCCTTCGGGTACAAGTGGCGAAGAAAGACAGCAATTTAAGTATGTATGGTTGGATGAGTTTCATACTTATTTAACCAGGCTAAAAAAGAAATTTCCCAAAATTATTCTGGTGGGAGATTATAATATTGCCCATAAAGAAATTGATATCCATGATCCCAAGGGTAATAAAAACAGCAGTGGTTTTTTGCCCGAAGAAAGAACATGGATGACAAAATTTTTAAATGACGGATGGATAGATACTTTTAGGGAGTTTCATTCAGAGCCACACCGCTATAGCTGGTGGAGCCAGCGTTTTCCGACTGTACGCTTAAATAATAAAGGTTGGCGTATTGATTATATTTCCGTTACAACACCTTTAAAAGCCCAACTTATAAATGCAGATATTTACCCTGATGTAAAGCATAGTGACCATTGTCCGATTTTTGTAGAAATAAAAAACTAATCACTAAATGTTTATTTACAATGTAACTACCAAGGTGAGCAACTCAATAAAATCTGATTGGCTTGTCTGGGTGCACAAAGAGCATATTCCCGAAGTTATAAATACCGGTTGTTTTATTACTGCAAATGTTTTGCAATTATTAGAAACGGATGACTCGGAGGGACCTACTTATGCGGTACAATACAAGGCAGATAGTAAAGCAATGTATAATCAATACATAGAAAAATTTTCAGGAATCATGCGCCGTAAAGCGCATGAAAAATGGGGCGGCAATATCATCGCATTTAATTCACTGCTACAAGTTATTCACTAATTGTGCAAAACAATTAAATTTAGTTTTTTGTAAAAAAAACTTTGTATTTTATCTGCAAAACCGCATGGGTATTGATTTTACAGCTTTATCGGCTGAAAGCCTTGCCAGTGTTGAATCTTATTTAATTACGTTTATTTTTTACACAGATGAAATTGGGTTTAGGTTACTTAAATCCCTTATTCCTTGCGGTTTTCAGCGATTTAGTATGAATAACTTTTTTTAGAAAAAATTTTGTTGCAATTAAAAACCTTCTATATTTGTTGCAGTTAATAAAATTTCAAAAATACTATTATGAACAAAGCAGAATTAATTTCAAAAATTGCTGATGATGCTGGCATTACAAAAACTCAGGCTAATGCAACTTTAGACTCTTTTGTAGAAGCAGTTACTAAAACTTTAAAAGGAAATGGTAAAGTAACGTTAGTTGGTTTCGGTACTTTCTCAGTATCTAAAAGAGCTGCCCGTAACGGCCGCAACCCACAAACAGGTGCTGTTATCAAAATTAAAGCTAAAAAAGTAGCTAAATTTAAAGCCGGTAAAGAATTGTCTGCTAAAATGTAATTTTTAACAGGCTCAATAAAAAGCAAGACATCTAAAAGGTCTTGCTTTTTTAATCTTATTCAAGTAACTAAAATAAATAAATAATACAATGGGACGTGGAGATATCAAAACCAAGAAGGGTAAAATTACAAAAGGGTCTTTTGGTAAAACAAGGCCATCTAAGCCTGCTAAAAAAAATGTAGCTCCTAAGGCTAAAGAGGCTTAATAAAATTATTTAATTGATAATGGATAATTGTGGCTTTATTAACCGCAGTTATCCGTTATCAAATTAATATTAAGGAGCAAGTCTTTCAATTTTCCAGCTACCATCTTTACCCAAAGTATACTGTAGCCTGTCATGCAGCCTGCTTTCCCTCCCTTGCCAAAACTCAATCAATTGCGGTTTTAACCTGTACCCTCCCCAGTATTGTGGGCGGTGCATTGGTTCTTTTTCAAATTGCTGCTTGTATTTCTTAGCATTACTTTCAATTATATCCCTACTGGCAATAATATCGCTTTGTGGTGATGCCCATGCCCCAACCTGGCTGCCTGGCGGCCTTGATAAAAAATAAATATCACTTTCCTCACTACTTACCTTTTCTACTATACCTTCAATCCTTACCTGACGCTCCAGTTCTTTCCAAAAAAATACAATGCAGCCTTGAGGGTTACCCTCCAGCTCTTTACCTTTATGACTTTGATAATTTGTAAAAAAAACAAACCCATTTTTATCATAGTCTTTTAATAAAACAATTCTTGCAGAAGGTTTTCCTGCTGGTGTAGCTGTCGCTAATGTCATGGCATTTACTTCTTCTATGGAACTATTGATAGCTTCCTGCCACCATTTGTCAAATTGTTCTATGGCATCAATTGCTGCATCTTTTTCGTTTAAGGTTTGTAATTTATACTCTATTCGTATACCTGCTATATTCGTCATTGTAAAATATTTGAACTGTAAAATTGGGTTAAATAACGAATATAAAAAAGTATCTTCACTATTACCTGAAGATACTTTTTTAATAGTATTTTTTATGATCACATACCCATCATTCTTGTAGCACCAAAGCCAAAACTTGCAAACAACAAAGTACCGAGAATTGCACCTACTACCAGAGTTACACCAATCATTACCAGGAATGCAACCAATAAATAAATAACTTTTTTATCTTCAGGCGTTTTCTTTAATGGGCCGAGCCCTAAATACATTATATAAATTGAATATATCCATGCAGCAAATTTTAGCAAACCACCAACAACAGGTATAAAAGATAAAAGCCCGGCTACATAAGAAGGTGTGGCGGAATAAGCCACCAATTGTGCCGATTTATTTAAATCTTTTTCAGAACCAAAACTGGGCGCCAGCATATCGATAATGTAAATGGAAACATAATAGCTAATTATTGTAGAAAAAAAAGCAATGACAGCCGCTAATAAAAAGTAGGAAAGCCCAAATGTACCAGCAAAAAGAAAACCTGTTAACACCGGGCCTATCGCTGAGACCACTGCTAACGGTAATACGTAGCTTGTTAATAACGATTGTGGCGTAGCAGGCTCGCCGTTAATAACTTCCCATTCAGTTTTTGGGGTAATTAAAATGTTTTTTACTCTGTCGATTAAATTCATATAATATTATTTTTAGACCGGTAAAATAGAGAAATCATTGGATGAATGCAATTGTTTTCAAAAATATTTTACTCTTTCAAACCAGCCAGGGCCTTCCACTCATCTCTTTCCTGTTCTGCATCAGCCAAAAAGCTTTCCAGTTCTGCAATGCGGCTGGTTTGTTGTTGTAATAAAAGATTACGGTTATTCAATTCCTGTAATTGTGTTTGCAGATCTGTCAATTGTGTTTGCAGGTAAGTATATTGCTGCTTCAGATCGTGTAGTTGATTTTTTACATTTGCAGCATTGATAGCCTGTGGTTGCAGATTAATTTCTCTATGAGCAGATATGGCTGTTTCTTTGTCCATATCGTTTATATAATTCTGTAAAACCTCCAGCTCTATAATCTGGTTATCCAAATGACTCTTTATTTCATTGTCATTTGCAATATGTAATCTTAGTTCCAGTATTTCCTTTTCTTTAATTGCAATTGTATATTGATATTCATCCATCCTTGCTTTAAGGCTTTCGTTTTCTGCTACCAGGTGTTTTAATAAATCAGTATTATCTATACTATCCATAGTTTGTAAAGATTTAAATGTATTCTATTACCTGTAAAATAAACATTTATAATTGTATCTTATAATAGTGTGGGTTATTAATATTCTATGAAATTTACTTGGTTGGTACAAATAAAAAAGCTTCCGTTACTAAAACGAAAGCCCTTTAAATATATAATAGTAGTTAGCCTTTTACAAGCGTACCTACTTTTTCGCCTGTTACTACCTTAAATAAATTACCTTCTTTATTCATATCAAAAACAATAATGGGTAATTCATTTTCCATGCACAATGTAAAGGCGGTCATATCCATCACCTTTAAATTTTTACTGATACATTCATTAAAAGTAATATTTTCAAATTTTGTAGCTGTTGGATCTTTTTCTGGATCTGCAGTATAAATGCCATCAACCCTGGTACCTTTTAAAATAACTTCAGCCTTAATTTCAATGGCCCTTAAAGAACCCGCTGTATCTGTTGTAAAGTAAGGGTTTCCGGTACCTGCCCCAAAAATAACCACACGGCCCTTTTCCAAATGCCTCATTGCCCTTCGGCGAATATAAGGCTCTGCAATTTGTTCCATTTTAATAGCGCTTTGTAAGCGGGTATATACGCCTGCTTTTTCAAGCCCGCTTTGTAAGGCCATACCATTAATTACCGTAGCCAACATACCCATATAATCTCCCTGTGCCCTTTCAATACCCGTTTCAGCTTCATTCATGCCACGGTAAATATTACCACCTCCAATTACAATTGCCACCTGTACCCCTAAATCTGTAATGCTTTTAATATCCTTAGCGTATCTGGCTATAACCGTACTATCTAAACCAAAATTTTTATCGCCCATTAAAGATTCACCGGAAAGTTTAAGAAGAACCCGTTTGTATTTAGGTAACATAATCAATAATTTTTTGCGCTGCGAAGATATAGTTTTTAAACCGCCCTGATATTTTTTGTAGAGGTAACCACATAAAAAAAGCGAAACTTTCGTTTCGCCTTTTAATAAATATATTGGAAAATTATCCCAAAGCCACTCTTTTAAATTCGGATATTTTTAAATCTGCATCTACACTTTTTAAATAATCAGCAACAGATTTACCATTATCTTTTACAAATGCCTGAGCCATTAAAGTATTGTCTTTAAAAAACCTGTTTACTTTACCAATAGCAATTTTTTCGGCCATTTCAGCAGGCTTGCCTTCTGCTTTAATTTGTTCAATAGCAATTTCTCTTTCCCTTGCAATTGTTTCAGGCGCTATAGAAGTTTCGTCAATAGCCAAAGGGTTCATCGCTGCAATTTGCATAGCTACATCCTTACCTGCTTCAACAGCTTCTTTATTAAAACCAACTAATACACCCATGCGGTTTGCTCCATGTATGTAAGAAGCAACATAAGGAGCTTCAACACGTTCAAATTTGATAGCAATTTTTTCACCAATGGCGGCTAATTTATCATTAATCAATTCAGATACTTTAGCTCCGTTGATATTTACTTCATTTAATTCATCTGCACTTTTTACATTATTAGCAATTGCTGCATCCATAATGCTTTGAGAAAAAGCTACAAATTCTGCATTTTTACTTACAAAATCAGTTTCGCAACTGATACAAACAATAATACCAGTTTTGTTATCTGCTGTTGTTTTTGCCAATACTACACCTTCTTTTGCTTCCCTGTCGCTACGCTTAGCAGCAACTTTTTGTCCTTGTTTACGTAACCAATCAATAGCGCTTTCAAAATCACCATTGCTTTCAGTTAACGCTTTACGGCAATCTAACATGCCGGCTCCTGTTGTTTGACGCAGTTTATTTATATCTGCTGCTGTTATTGTTGCACTCATAATTATATTTTTTAAATCAAAAATTCATCTGCTGTCAGACAAATGAATTTTTTGCAAAACTGTAAGATCGTTAATTAAAGAACTAGATTTACCTTGGTCCACTACCGCCGCCAGTTGCCGGTCTTCTACCACCTGCTCCTGGTCCTGGTACACGACGCTTGGTTGGTGCGGCACCTCTTGCTCTTTTATTTCTGTCATCACTGCTGTCTGCTTTTTGTTCAAAACGGGCTGCTTTTGCTTCCGCAGTTTCGTCACTTTCGTTGGTATTATCGTCGTCGTCTTTTTCTGCCAAACGCTCTGCTAAACCATCTGCAATTGCTGCAACAATATAGTTAACAATAATAGCGATTGATTTAGTTGCATCATCATTTGCAGGAATTGCAAATTCAACTTTATTTGGATCACAATTGGTATCAACCATACCAAAAGTAGTTATGTTTAAACGCTTAGCTTCTGCCAATGCAATATGCTCGTGGCCAATATCAACTAAAAATAATGCAGCAGGTACACGACTAATTTGTGCTATGCCACCTAACACTTTTTCCATTTTATCTTTATCACGGGTAAGGGTTAAACGTTCTTTTTTAGTAAGGTTATCAATGCTTCCGTCATTCAACATTTTTTCGATGCTCTGCATTTTTTTAACGCTCTTACGGACAGTATTGAAATTGGTAAGCATACCACCCAGCCAGCGTTCTGTAACGTAAGGCATGTTGATGCGCTTTGCACAATCAGAAACAATTTCTTTTGCTTGCTTTTTAGTAGCAACAAACATTATTTTTTTACCGCTTTTTGCAATTGATTTAAGTGCAGCAGCAGTTTCCTGTAAACCTTCCACGGTTTTGTTCAGGTCAATAATGTGGATACCTTTTTTTTCAGCAAAAATGTAAGGTAACATTTTAGGGTTCCACTTCTTTTTTAAGTGGCCAAAATGTACACCTGCTTCAAGAAGTTGCTGTTGTAAGGAAGTATTTTCCATGGTAGTAATTTGATAATTTGAATAATTTAATAATTTGAAAACGAAACGCCTTTTTTCCATTCCCCCTTGGGGATTGAGGGGGCCTAACGTTTGCTGAACTGGAAGCTCTTTCTTGCTTTTTTACGGCCTGGTTTTTTACGCTCAACAGAACGTGGGTCACGCTTAAGCATACCTGCTGCTTTCAATACCGGGCGATAGTCTGCACTAACTTCCAGTAAAGCACGGGCAATACCTAATTTGGCTGCTTCGGCCTGGCCTTTAATGCCACCACCTTTTGCGTTAATAACGATATCAAATTTGTCAGACGATTCAACAATTTTAAGTGGCGATTCTACCTGGTTCTGCAGGTAAACCAATGAGAAGTAATTTTTATAATCCTTACCATTGATAGTTATTTTACCATCTCCCTTGCTTAAGAAAACACGGGTTACAGCTTCTTTACGACGGCCAACTGCGTT
>JAYVZR010000533.1:0-18993 GCA_043783135.1 Ferruginibacter sp.
GCTTGTGAGGGTGTTTGCCAGTTCATCTTTATTTTCTTCCAGCAGATCGTAAAATTTTTGAATTATCTCAATTCTTTCTTCTACACTAACCTTTGACCATTCACGCTGGCCTTGTGTAAGCAGAGCAAACTTTTCATTTATTGTTTGATCCGTATCTTCCTCTATATCCCTAATTATTGTTTCTGTTGCCGGGTTGATAATTTTCATGTGTGCTAATTTTTTAGTAAAAGGATTATTCATTTATCCTAATACATTTTTTGATTGGGTAGCTATCTTATTTTTAATGGCATTGATAAAAATGTCCCTGATGTTTTTTGTTGCAGGTAATTCGTTGAGATGAAATTTATACATTCTTTCAGGGTGCCATTGTACCCCCAGGAAAAAAGATTTATTCTCTTTATCCTGCCACTCAATACCTTCCACAGTGCCGTCATCAGCGCTGCAATTAATTATTAAGTCTTTTCCTAAAATATCCACCGCCTGGTGATGTGCGCTATTGATAACTGTTCTTTCAATACCGGTTATTTCATGCAATAAACTACCAGGTACAATATTTATTCCATGTGCTTTATCCTGTTGTTCAAACCGGTGTATGGCATTTGCAATAGTTCCAATATCCTGTTTTAAGTTTCCGCCCATAATACAATTTACCAATTGCATACCGCGGCAAATCGCCAATAAAGGAATATCGTTTTTCTGGCTAATTTCAAACACGGCTATTTCAAACTCATCTCTTTTTTCATTAAAGTGCTGTGGCGCATTGTGGTAATTTGTAATAGCACTGTTATAAAATTTCGGGTGTGTATCAATACCTCCTGATAATACAATGCCGTCAAAATTTTGTATGCTGTCCAATTCAGTATTAAGAGGTGATAAAGTAATTATTTCAATATGCTCATTATTCTTTAGCCATTGTACATAATTGCTGTGCTTTTCATCTGTACCCGTATAGGTAACTCCAATTTTAATTTTCTGCTTCATTCTTATAATGCTTCTGAATATAATTGTTTAAAATCATTTCGGGTAACCGGTTTTGGATTGTTTGGATGACAAAAATCAGCTAATGCCAGATCCGACAATGTTTCTATATGTTCTTCTTTAACACCAATATCACTGAGCTTTAGCGGTAACCCTATTTGCTGGTTTAATGCAAACAAATGATTGACCACAGCTTCTCCTGTTGTTGTGGTCAGTTCCATCGCAAGCGCCATTCTTTTAAATTCATTTTTCAATCCGGGTGCATTAAACCGCATGCCGTAAGGAAGGTTTACCGCATTTGCCAAACCGTGATGTGTATCCAGCAAAGAAGATAATGGATGTGCCAGTGAATGTACTACCCCCAGGCCCTTTTGAAAAGCTACTGCACCCATTAGTGAAGCAATCATCATCCTGCTTCTTGATGCCAGATCTGGTTTGTTCACAGCATCGGTAATAGATTGGTTGATCAAAAAAATTCCTTCCAAACCGATACCTGCTGCCAATGGGTGAAAGTTTTTTGAAATATAGGCTTCCATATTATGCGTTAACGCATCCATCCCTGTTGCTGCGGTTACAAAAGCGGGCAGTTCCATGGTAAGTAAAGGATCTGCAAAAACAATCCTTGCCATCAGTTTGGGTGCAAATAAAATTCTTTTCCGGTGTGTGTCATCTTCAGAAATAATGGCACTTCTACCAACTTCGCTGCCTGTGCCGCTGGTAGTTGGTACCGTAATAAAATAGGGTACCTCTTCTGTTATATATTGATCGCCGCCGGTAAGGTCATCATAATCAAAAAGGTCGCGGTGATGGTTAATGCGCAGTACAATTGCACGGGCCACATCCATTGCAGCGCCACCGCCAATACCAATGATACAATCCCTGTTGGTTAATTTGTAAGCATCGCCTCCTTTCAATACATCACTCTTTACAGGGTTTTTATGAATGTCTGAAAATACTTCAACAGCTATATTTTTTGCTGCTAAACTTTCTTTTATTGCCTTAAAAAAATTCAGTCCACTTACAATCGGGTCGGTAACTAACAATGGATTGTTTAAACCATTTGCCAGTAAATGATCGGGTAATTCTTTTACAGCACCTGCACCAAAGCGAATAGTGGTTGGAAAATTAAATTGTCGTATTTCATTAAAATCGGTCATGCAAATAATTTTATTTTTGGGTTGCTTTTTAGGTAAACTCATGAAACCTTTTTTGATATTGACCTAACCCCCAACCCCTCTCCAAAAGAGAGGGGAGCTTAGAACCTTATATCTGCAAATATCTCATACAATTGTGAGAATTTTAGCCGGACAATATTCAGTTTTTTGATTCTGTTGCGAACTGATATTTACTAAAACTTCACATTGGTTCATTTGTTTGAAAAACGTCTTAACGGCTAAACGGCAAAAAAATTTTTAAATTATTTCCAAATATCTTTTCAGTTCCCAATCTGTTACCACTTTTGAAAATTGTTTCCACTCCCATTCCCTTGTTGCGGCAAAATGATCCACAAATGCCGGTCCGAATAATTCTTTTGAAATTGAAGATACTTTCATGGCCTGGGTGGCTTCCCATAAATTTTTTGGTAAGGTTCCGTTTTTCGTGTCTGCATAGCCGTTACCCACAGTTGCTGGTGTTTTTAATTTCAATTTATTATTGATGCCGTATAAACCTGCTGCCAGGCAGGCCGCCATTGCCAGGTAAGGATTGCTGTCTGAGCCAACCACTCTTGTTTCTAACCTTGTAGAACTGGTACCGCCTGGCAAGGCCCGTAAGGCCGTGGTGCGGTTGTCGATACCCCATGTTAAGGTCGTTGGCGCCCAGGCTCCTTCTACCAGGCGCTTATAACTGTTAACTGTAGGTGCAAACATGGGCAATATAAATGGCAGGCAGACTAACTGTCCCGCCATATAACTTTCCATTAAAGCGCTAATACCCGATGCCTGCTTTTTATCGTAAAACAGGTTTTGTTTTTTTGCTTTATTCCACAGGCTCTGGTGAACATGCCCGCTGCAGCCGGGTAAACTTTCACTAAACTTGGCCATAAAAGTTGCCAGCACACCATGATTGTGGGCAATCTGTTTTACGCCACTCTTAAAAAGTACGGCCCGGTCAGCCGCTTCCAGGATTTCTGAATAACTGATGGCTGCTTCATATACACCAGGACCGGTTTCTGTATGTAACCCTTCAATGGGTACCCCAAATTTTTTAAGCATATCGAACAGGTCGTTAAAATAATCTGTTTGCTGTGATGCCCGCAACATAGAGTACCCAAACATACCCTGGGTAATTGGTTGGGTATCGCGGAATTTTCCTTCATATAATTTATTACCATTGTCCACCAGGTTAAACCATTCAAACTCCTGGGAAAAATACGGCGTATACCCGTTATCGGCAGCCCGCTGAATTATTTGTTTTAACAGGCTTCGCGGACAAACAGGCAGATTGTTTCCTTTAGCATCCCTAAAATCGGCCAGGAAAAAAGGTATATCATTTTCCCATGGAACCTGGCGAAAAGTACCAAGGTCAATTACTGCTGTAGCATCGGGGTAGCCGGTGTGCCATCCAGTATATTGGTTATTGTCGTAAGCAATATCAGCAGCATCCCAACCAAATACCACATTACAAAAACCAAAACCTTTTTCCAGTATGGAAACAAACTTTTCAAAACTGATCATTTTACCACGCAGTATGCCATCAATATCAGTAATAGCGAGTTTTACTTTTTCAGTATTTTGTTCTGCCAGTTGCCTGAGCATCCTATCGTGGGGAAATTGTTGGTTGGCCATTTTTATTTTGTTTTTACAATAAAATAAAACCAAATATAAGCAAGTGCGAGTATAGCAAAAAAGATGAGTGATAATTTAATATTGAGTGTGATCATCGCAATCATAGAAACAACAGCAATCACCAATGCGGTAATGGGAAAGAGGGGATACATTGGTACACGAAAAGGCCTTAAAAGATCGGGTGATTTCTTTCTTAAAACCAGTACAGCAACCATGGCAAAAATATATAAAAGGAGGGCCCCAAAGCAGGCAATGGTAATGATATCACCCGTTTTACGTGTAAACAATGCTATGATACCAATTACTGTATTTAACAATAGAGCATTGGCTGGAGTTTTAAATTTGGGGTGTATTTTGCCAAACAGGGTAGGTATACAACCTGTTTTACCAAACTCGTAGGTTGCACGGCTCGCTGCTAATATCAATCCATGAAAAGAGGCTACCAACCCCATCAGGCCAATGGTTATTAACAAATGATATAGCATACCGCTGCTGCCGGTAATTTGCGATAATGCCATTGGCAGGGGCGAATCAGAAGCACCTGCACCTGCTGTTGGATATACTACTTTTTCCCAACCGCCTACGCCAACAGAAGATACAAATACCAGGGCGCACAAAATAATCAGTGTAACCAATGCAGAGCCAAAACCTTTTAGTACATTTTTTTGTGGGTTCACCGTTTCTTCCGCAACATTGGCCACACCTTCCAGGCCTAAAAAAAACCAGATGGCAAATGGTATTGCTGCCCATACGCCTGTCCAACCATGTGGAAATGAATTTTGGGTAAGGTTGGCCCAGTGAAAATATGGCAGGGTAATACCGCTAAATAACAATAGTTCAAATACCGCAAAAGCCGTAATAATTAATTCAAACGTTGCCGCTGCTTTTATTCCATATATATTTAATGCTGTAAATAATATATAAGCAGTAATGGCAATGGTTATAACAGAAAATTGCGGAAAGAAAATATGAAAATAAGCGCCAATGGCAGCAGCAATAGCCGGTGGTGCAAAAACAAATTCAATAATTTGTGCCATGCCCGCAATAAAGCCAATATCTTTTCCCATGGCCCTTGTAGCATAATCAAAAACTCCACCAGCTTTGGGGATAGCGCAGGCCAGTTCGGTATAAGAAAAAGTAAAAGTAATATAGAGGATAATGATAAAAAAAGTTGCAATAGCAAGCCCAAGGGTACCACCGGCAGGCAGACCAAGATTCCAGCCAAAGTACATCCCTGATATTACATAACCTACGCCCAGTCCCCAAAGCATCAAAGGTCCAAGTGTTCTTTTTAATACCGTTGATGAGCCTGTATCTTCTGTGAGGGGTTGTTGCTCCATTTATTTTTTTTATTATGCTTAAAGATAATCATCAAAGCGTATACGATAGAGCCGTTGTTGCAAGATAATATTTGCCGTTAAGACGTTTAGGCGTTTTTTTATCGACCTAATACAGGGCTATATGGCACTTCATCCAATCTATCGGATGGCTGCCTGTCCGCCTTGGTGGATTTCTTTCTCAATTTGAAAATTGCTGGAGTTATTGAGCAGCAATATGTACGAATTTTATTTGATCTTCTCTTTGCAAGCTGTCTTTCAAATTGGTGGCCAATATTACGAGTCCATTAAAGCTTTCTATACGCTGCAACAGGTAAGCAACTTCCTGGTTGGCATATTTATCATGTGCATCTTTTACATTGGTTCGTTTACCAAACAAGGCGTCTGCTTCATCAAAAAATAATATCCAGTTTTTGTCTTCCGCATTGCTGAAAACCTTGTCCAGGTTCTTTTCTGTCTCCTCAATATATTTACTCGGCACTGCTGATAAATCTATCCTGTACAAGTCTTTTTGTATTTTGGCGGCAAGCCATCGGCTGGTATTTCCGATTGATTTTTTGTCTGTGCCTGTTAGCAGCAAATGGCGGCCTGCGATATTGTCCACGGTTTGATTTTGCTGGCCAATAAAATTGTATAATTGATTTTTTATGGACTGTGGAACAGTTAGCAGGCTATCGGTTGGTGAAATTTTTATCACCTGTTCATACTTGGTGTTTTTACCTGTTTGAAAAACACAGGCGCAGAATAAAAACGTCAGTACAAATAGTAAGGCAAATTTGTTGCTCATGATGATTTTTTTAAGTAAAAATTTTAGCCGAAAACTGGTTGGCTTTTTACGTAAAATACATCTTCAAATATTGCTTTATAAATCTTTATAAAGATACTGTTGTAAAGAGGTTATTCAAAATATTTATTTAAATAAAAGTGTATCTATTTTCAGAACTATACATTTATTCTACGTTTTGTCAGATGAATTTATCGCTTAAACACCAACCATTTTTGGCAAATAATCCGTAACTTTAGTATATAAAAAAATGCAAAAACAGCAGCCCGGTATTATTAACCCAGCTCTACTTTGGGAGTACGATTTAACTATATTCAATTACGAAAAATCGTATAAAATTGTAATTGAAAGGGTACTGCAAAGAGGTAACCTGCATCAGTGGCGGGAAATGGTTAGTTTATACAGCAAAGAGCAAATTTTAGAAGTAATTGACTGGAGTGCCCAGTTAGATGAACGTGATAAAATATTTTCTAAATTCTTTTTAACATCTGAATTTTTAAATGCTGCATAAAAACCCATTGATTATTTCGCCACATACTTTTCAATTAATTCAGCAATTGCAAAGCCTTCCGGAACTATCTGGTTTTTATTTGGTGGGTGGCACCGCACTGGCTTTACAATTAGGCCATAGAAATTCGATAGACATTGATTTATTTACCCAAAATAATTTTACTATACTTGAAATAGAAGATGCATTGAAAGGCAAGCATGATTTTACAACTACCGTATAAAGAAACAATACTATACTGGGTGTTGTTGATAACATAAAACCGATTTTATAAAACATAATTACCCGTTGATCAATGCACCTGTTAGGGAAGAAGGTATTACTAATTTAAGCAAAGAAGACATCGCTGCCATGAAAATACATGCCATTATACAAAGTGGCAAAAGGCTGAAGGATTTTATAGATATTTATTTTTTATTGCAGCAGTTTAGCATGGAGAAGATAATAAATTCCTTTTCAAAAAAATACAGCTATTCAAACCTATTGGTTGCCTTAAAAAGCGGTTACTTATTTTGATGACATTGATGAAAATACAATAAACAGTACAATTTCATTTTGCATAAGGTTGTAAGGATTTATTTACTTTTGTTAGCTATAAAAAATACACATGAAATTATTAGCAGGAAAAACAGCCATTGTAACCGGTGCGGCACGTGGTATCGGCGAAGGGATTGCATTGAAATTTGCAGAGCAGGGTGCTGCAGTAGCATTTACATATATTAGTGACGGCAGTACCGAAAAAGCAAAAGCACTGGAAGCTAAATTAGTTGCATTGGGTGTAAAAGCTAAAGCCTACCAAACCAACGCCGGTGATTATGCAGCCTGCGAAATTTTTGTAAATGATGTTTTAAAAGTATTTGGCCAGATAGATATCTGCGTGAACAATGCAGGTATCTCAAAAGATAATTTACTGCTCCGCATGACCCCCGAGCAATGGGACGATGTAATGCAAACCAATTTAAAAAGCGTTTTTAATATGACCAAACAGGTGATACGCCCGATGATGAAAGCCAAGAGCGGCAGCATTATCAACATGAGCAGTGTGATTGGCGAAATGGGTAATGCAGGACAAAGCAGTTATGCTGCCAGTAAAGCAGGTGTGATAGGTTTTACTAAAAGCATTGCAAAAGAATTGGGTAGCCGTAATATCCGTTGCAATGCCATTGCACCGGGTTTTGTAGAAACTGATATGACCAGTTATTTACAGGATGGTGCCGCTGCTGATAAATACAAAGCGGGTATTCCTTTGGGGCGCTTTGCTACTATAGAAGATATTGCGAATGTTACTTTATTTCTGGCATCCGATCTTGCCAGCTATGTTACCGGGCAGGTTATTAGTGCCTGTGGTGGATTGAATATTTAGTCTAGATAATATTATTAAAAAAGGTTGTCTTTAAAGTAAGACAACCTTTTTTTGTTTACTAATTTCTTCTTCGGCCGATAATTATCAACCCTTTTGTATTACTTGTTTTTCAAAAAAATGATTTTTGCAAAACCGATAATTGAACAAAATCAACCCTTTGATTTTAATCGTTGGGGTTTAGGTTTTACTGCGGCTTTTTTTAAAGGCAACTTTATTACAGGAACTGAAGATTTCTTTACCGGTGTTTTGGTTTTTGCTCCGTTAAAACTAAACCTGTAAATACTGTCAATATCCTGTTGCCCGTTATGTATCACACTTAAATCCTTTACCAATCCGTTCTGCAAACCATATACCCAGCCATGCAAATGTAATTCCCTGTGGCTCCAGGCTTCCTGTACAATTGTAGTTTTTGCCAAATTGCGAACCTGTTCCAATACATTTAATTCTGTAAGCCGGTTTGCTCTTTCATTTTTATTGTGTATTGCCTTCAGCTCTTCCTCATTTTTATGGTATACATCTTTAATATTGCGTAACCAGTTATCAACAAAACCATGATAAGTATTTGTCATAGATGCCAACACGCCTCCGCAACCGTAGTGGCCACAAACTATTATATGCTTTACTTCTAAATATTTTACCGCATACTCCAGAACGCTTAATAAATTGGTATCGGTATGTACTACCAGGTTGGCAATATTACGGTGCACAAAAATTTCACCGCTTTGCGTGTTGGTAATTTCGTTTGCCGGTACACGGCTGTCGCTGCAGCCGATCCACAAATAATCGGGCTTTTGGCCTTTTGATAAATTTTTAAAATACTCGGCATCCTGAAAAACTTTTGTTTCAGAATATATTTGGTTTCCCCTGATTAATTTTTGATATGACTTATTCATAATAATATTTTTTTAGGTTAGTGTACAGATTGCACATTTAATAAATTTTCGATTCGGTATTTTTCCTGGAAACCTTTCAGTTCACAGGTAATATTTTTGAGCGGTGCTTTTATATCCCTGAATTCTTTTATCAACTCCAATACATCAAAATCTATATAGTCTGTATTTGAAGCATCAATTGTAACATTGGTATTAGCAGGAATATGATCCAGGGTTTGCCTGATAGCCGCTTTATTTAAAAAAGAAACTTCTTCGGAAAGACGGATACTAATAACATCATTTTGCTGATGTTTATCTTTATGAAAAAAGTAAGAATTTTTAAGATTGCCGTGCAGGATTGCGCCAAATGCGGCAACTAAACCTGCAACAACACCTACTAATAACCCTTCTCCTTTTAAGGGTGGATACAAGCCAAATAAATCTATACTTATGATTATTCCAACAGTAATAAAAAAAGGTATGTATTGGTATTTTCCATTTTTTATTACATTCTTAAATACAGATATTTTACAAAGTTTATACCCTGTTAAAAATAATATAGCAGCTAAAACAGATAATGGAATATAATTTAGCAGGCCCGGAATGGTAACCACACAAACCAATAATAAAATGCCATGAAAAATAGCAGCTAATTTAGATTTGGCTCCTGCATTTACATTGGCGCTGCTTCTTACTATTACACTGGTAATTGGTAAACCCCCTATTAAACCAGAAACAGCATTTCCTATACCCTGCGCAAATAACTCCCTGTTGGTATTGGTAACTTTTCTTTCCGCGTCCAGGTTGTCAATAGCTTCAATACTTAGTAAGGTTTCCAGTGTAGCAATAATCGCTATCATAATTCCGGTAACAATTACCTTACTGTTTAAAAAACCACTAAAATCCGGCAGGGTAAAAAAGCTAAAAAATTCCCCGGCACTTTTAGCCGCTTTAATTTGTACGAGGTGATTATCTGCTACCACCAACGGGCTTTGCGTTGCTTTAAATATTTCATTAATTAAAACAGCTACAATAACTGCTACCAATGCGCCTGGTATAAATTTTACTTTATTTTTTATAAAGGGCTTATCCCAAACAATCATTATCAAAATAGATACAATGCAAATAAATAATACCCCAACTTCTATATGTTGCAATGGCTCCAGCAATTTGTGCCAGTCTTCGGTTCCAAAAGAAACCAATTCAGTCAGGTTGCCCTTTTCTTCTTTTTCGTAGCCGACCGCATGTGGAATTTGTTTAGCTATAATCAATATCCCAATACTGGTGAGCATGCCCTTAATAACACTTGATGGAAAGTAGTTGGCAATGCCGCCTAACCTTGCAACACTCATCAATATTTATAAAATTCCTGCTATTAAAACCGCACAAAGAAAAAGATCAAATGCCCCGATATTGGTTATTGCGGCTAATACCAATGCAGCCAAACCTGCCGCAGGCCCGCTCACGCTAAGTTTTGAGCCGCTTAAAGAACCAATTACAATACCTCCTATAATACCCGATATCAGTCCACTAAAAAATGGTGCCCCGGATGCCAAAGAAATCCCTAAACAAAGTGGTAATGCAACTAAAAAAACTACCAGGCCCGATGGCAAATCATTTTTTAAATTTTTAAATATAGATTCCTTTAAACTTGACATACTTCAACAAATTTTTTAATCGGTGTAACAATAAGCTGCACTTATTCTGCGAAATACAAAGCATATAGAAAGCTGTGTAAAACCCACAGAATTATTACAATGAAAATGAACAGTGTAACAATGCCCTTAGAATAATTAAATGAAATTAGATCCCTGGTTAAATATTTTAGGCCATTACATCGGGAGGGGGAGATACTACATCTGTGGAATGATTAGATGGTATTTGATCTGAAGAATGCAGGTAAGCAAGAGTTTTGCTTTCTGCAGAAATAGCTATGCAAGAGGAAATGGGCGGAGGAAGAAAATGTGGTTCCAGGCTATTTTCAGCTTTACCGCAATCCCCGGCATTATGAGGCAATTCTTCTACCCATTGATTGGTGCTAAGCATTTGGCCTATTTGAGTAATAGGCAGCATTTGCAAAGTCATCAACAATGCTAAAAATAATGCTATGATTTTTAATTTTCTCATTTTTTAACTCGTGCAAATATAAGTTCAAAACATTTTAGATTAAAAATGTTAATGAAACTTAACAATTTTTTTTTATAAGACATAACTAATCTCTTAATAATACATATATTTATTCAGGATAAATAAACCCATCCTTTTTTGGGCATATGCCATTTTAGCGAACCGTAACTATGACAGGCATTGAAATAAAAATAGACAAAAATGTTATTACATAAACGACAAAGTATTTTTTATATTCTTAAAAAAATAGAAATTGAATTCTTTTCTACACTTGTAGTTGCATTATCAGTTTCTTTTTTGACCTTTAAGTTTTCTTCAGCTATTCAAGAAATGCCCATTTCTGTTCCCTCATTTTTAGGAACAGCGATTTCTGTCCTTTTATCGTTCAAACTCAGTCAATCTTATGATAGATGGTGGGAGGCACGAAAAATATGGGGAAGTATTGTAAACGAAAGCAGGAGTTTTACACTGCAGTTACAATCCTTAATTGTTAAAGGTAACGACAATGACATAAGGCAAATAGCGTTCAGGCATATTGCCTGGTGTTTTAGTTTAGGACAATCTTTAAGAGGACTAGACCCACTGGAAAACTTAGAAAAATATATTTCAGAAGATGACATAAAAAATATTAGTACTCATTACAATAAACCTTTAGCCATTTTGCAGTTAAACACATTGCAAATAGCAGCACTAAAAAACAGTGGTAAAATGGATATTTTTAGCCAGATTCAGCTTAATAAAACACTGGCAAATTTTTCAAATTCAATGGGAATGGCTGAAAGAATAAAAAGCACTGTTTTTCCTGTAACGTATCGTGTTTTTCTTCATTTCATGATCTACATATTTGTTATCACTCTTTCAATTTCATTAGGCGAAATTAATCCCATTTTTGAAACTCCGCTTTTATTGATAATATCTTCGGCATTTTTCGTGTTAGAAAAAACAGCGACACTTTTGCAAGACCCATTTGAAAACAAACCAACCGATACCGCAATTACAACCATTGCAACCAATATTGAAATTAATATAAAGCAATTATTAAAAGAGGGGGACATACCCAAACCATTTGAACCCAATAAATTTTATTCACTATAATTATATCAAAAAATAAAAAGTAGCAGTAAAGAAAAGCAACTATAAACCAGCACATTTATTTTTTAACTACACAACATTCAACTTATTATTATGCAGACATACGAAAAATTATTACTCGAAAATAAAGCATGGGCAAAACAACGCGTTGAAGATGATCCTGAATTTTTTGAAAGGCTATCTCATTTACAAACGCCCGAGTTTTTATGGATTGGCTGCAGCGACAGCCGTGTGCCCGCCAACGAAATAACCGGTACCCAGCCCGGCGAAATTTTTGTACACCGTAATATTGCCAACCTTGTAATACATACCGATGTAAACCTGCTGAGCGTTTTAGATTATGCCGTGGTGCATTTAAAAGTAAAGCATGTAATTGTTTGCGGCCATTATGGTTGTGGTGGCGTTAAAGCTGCCATGAGCAATACAAGTTATAACCAGGTATTAAACATGTGGCTCAGGAATATTAAAGATGTTTATCGCAATAACAGGGAAGAACTGAATAATATAACTGACGAGAACCTGCGTACAGACCGGCTTACAGAATTAAGTGTGATAGAGCAGGTGCAGCGGCTTGCCAAAACATCCATTATTCAAAAAGCATGGAAAGAAAGAAACGCTCCCGATTTGCATGGATGGGTATATGGTTTAAAAGATGGTTTAATAAATCCTGTTTATGAAATGAAGGCAAATACAGAAATTGATCCTTTGTATGAGTACCATAATCTTTAGTTGTAGGAAATTGTAAAAGCAGCTTAACATTATTTTGCCGGCTGACAAAAATATTACATGAATTTAATTCACACCTTGCTTATATTTTTATTGCCTTCTTCTTTTGTTGCTTGTGGACAAAGCAACAACGAAAGAACTATTCTTGGAGAAGGATATGCTAGACAAGAAGTAAAAAAAGCAATAGCTGAGAAAAAAAATCAGCAATCGTATAATACAATAATTAAAGATAAACAAACCGCAATTATCATTGCCGAAGCAATAGTATTCAATATTTATGGCAAGGATCAAATCATATCAGAGCGACCGTATGAATGTTATTTAATTGACGGTTTCTGGTATATCGCAGGTACAATTCCAAAAAACTGGAAAGGAGGAGGTTTTGAAATTATTATTAGTGCGAAAAATGCTCAGGTAATTAAGCTTACTCATTATAAATAAATTTACAACTTTCTTACACCATTGGATGTGAACCTAAGAAGAAAGCGGCAGATTTAATTGACCTGCCTCTTTCTTTTACAGATATAGCCATGCCATAAAATATAAGCTGCAATTGTTTGATAAGGTTTCCATTTTGCTGCAATTAACCCTATCGTTTCTCTTGATGTTTCTTTTGGTAGGCCCATGATTTCTTTTACGCTTGTAAGCAATGCAATATCGCCTAAAGGAAAAACATTACAACGATTCAATACCATCATTAAATATACATCTACGCTCCAGTTACCGATCCCTTTTAATTTTGTAAGTGTGGCCCTTACCGCATCATTATCCATTGTTTGTAATTCTTGCAGGGTAAGCCGTTCATTTATTAATTCCTCAGCTAAATGTTTTGCATAAATAATTTTCTGTCTGCTGAAATAACAGGCTTTCAATTCTTCGTCTGAAAGAGCCAATAAATTTTGCGGCGTTACGTCAATAATTTTTTCTTTTAGTTTATTAAGCGCTGCCAATGCAGATGCCAGCGAAACCTGCTGTTCTAAAATAATATGGATGAGTGTTTCAAAACCGGCGGCACGTTTCCAAAAAGGCGGATAACCATATTGCATAATAATTGATTGTAAAGCCAGGTCTTTATCAGCTAACTCATCGCAAATAGTTATAAAATTTTTATTTGTAAATTCCGCGAAAGCCTGCATGCAATGCCGTTTATTTTTGAGCGCTTGTTAAAACATTTGCCCTAAATTTTTCAATGGCGCTTTTTGTAAATTCACTTAGCACCAGCCTGCCGCTGATGGCTGCCCGTTCTTTTAAAAGTTCGTCCCAATTCTCTGTTCCCTGCCATAACATTTTTTTTATGGCTGCCATTGCCGCCGGGCTGCTGTGAGATAAATGATTCGTCAAACGAAAGATTGATTCATCCATATTTTCAACTGTTTCGTGTACTTCGGCAAACAGGTTTTTTCTTTTTGCCCATTCACTGTTGCGCCACATTGAAGCGTCTATTGCCAATGCACCAAATGCCGAGTTGCCAATCTTTCTTTCTACCACCGGCCCAATCACAAAAGGGCCAATGCCCATGGCCAGCTCACTTAATTTTATTTCTACAGTTTGTAAAGCAATGGCATAATCGGCTGCGGCTACCAGCCCAACACCACCGCCCACACATTTACCCTGTATCCTGGCAATTATAAATTTGGGGCATTTGCGCATGGCATTAATCACATTGGCAAAACCATTAAAAAATACCTGCCCGTCTGCTTCATTTTTTATAGCTACCAGTTCATCAAAACTTGCTCCGGCACAAAAAGCACCATCGCCTGCACTTTTTAATACTATCAATTTTGTTTCGTGGTGCGTACCTGCTGAATGGATTTCTTCTGCAAGTGCTGCTAAAATTTTACCCGGCAGCGAATTACTTTTTGGGTGAAAAAATTCGATGTAGGTAATCCCTTTGTGGGTTTCTGATTTTACGTACGCTTCTTCCATAATTTAATTTTTAAAATTTTCACGATGCTTTTTTACTACCACCAAATATATTGTTGCAGCGCACATTTTATACAGCAAAAATAGCTATCGAAAAAGAGTAGTATAATTAAAATCCCGTTAATGCAGCATCAATTAAAAAAGCTTTGATATCTACATCAGGTACTTCAAATCCTGGCATGTATTCTACCTGTTCAGTATAATTTATATCATCAAAATAACTTAGCTGCTTTTTAAAAAGTACAGGATTAAATACATCTTTAAATAATTCTTTTGCTTTGCTACTTATTTCTTTAACCGAATAATTATTTTTTATTATAAAATAGAGGTCAACATAATCTTTCCATTTACCACGGCCTCCCAATGCAAAGGCTTTCATTGCTGCAAGGGTCAGTAAATCAGGCATTGTAAAATAATCCATGTACCTGGTATCTGATACTATTTCAAAAGGAAATTCAAAAAAAGTAATTTTTACTTCATTAATTATAAAATGAATTTGGTCTGGCAATGAAATAATTACTGTTGCTTTAAAACCAGATTGTGAAACCTGTTTTTTAATGCCCGTGCTATTAATTTTTTCAAAACTGAATAAATCAAAATCAATAGAACTTCTGTGCCCAATATGAAGGGCAATGGCTGTTCCTCCAACCAAAAAATATTTTTTTTTATACTTCTTAATAAACGGAAGCAGTTCAACCTGTTTATTGCTTAAAATTTCATCATGCATATTTAGCAAAATATAGTTTAAAATAATTTTTTGCCAAGCTTGTGTAATTATTAGCAACCCTTTCAGAAGTATTTAATTGATTATGAAAAACAGCACTGACTTTTTTTAGTCCTACAATCTTAAAAAGCTCTTTTAAGCTCTCTTCATCAGCATAATTTAAAAAAAATTCTACCACTACTGGCAAGGGTAGGTTTTCTTTTTCGCTGTCTTTTGAATACCAGAATAAGTGTGCATTTTTTCGAATCAACGCCTTTAATTCAGGAGAATTTTCCATACTCAAATATACAAAAATAAGCGCTTTTAATGGGAGTTTTATCGGGCGTACTGGTAAAAAAGAATGCAGAATTATGATGTCTTTTTAACTCTATACTAATTTTTCGCTACCATGGTTAATATGGTTGCTACACCTACTGGTTCATTTGTTTCATCAATCATTTCTACATACCATTTCACAATGCCTTTATCAATGTCATCACCTCTTTTAAAATCTTCGGGCTTCCCAATTATCCTTTTATCGTTGGGCAATTTCTCTTTACATGTAAAACGGATATGTATTTCACTTCCCGGGTAAACAGGTTTTGTAAACCGCAATTCGTCGATGCCATAATTTAACAGCACGGGATTTTTCTGATAGCCATCTACAAATAAACCGGCTGCAATGCTCATGATAAAATAACCATGCGCTACCTGTTGTTCAAACATGGTGCCTTCAAAATTGGTGGCCGTATTGTGGGCATAAAAATGGTCGCCGCTTAAGTTGGCAAATGCATCTATGTCTTCGCTGGTAATTGTTCTTGCTGCTGTAGTAATCTGGTCGCCAATCTGCAATTCTTCAAAGTATTTTGTAAAAGGGTGTTTGCCGGGGTCATTGCCTTTTGCATGTGGCTGATAAACATTTGTAATAGCAGTAATGGTTGTTGGCGAACCCTGTATGGCCGTGCGCTGCAGATAATGTTTTACACCACGCAGGCCGCCCATTTCTTCGCCTCCACCTGCACGGCCAGGGCCACCATGCACCAATAATGGTAAGGGCGACCCGTGGCCCGTACTTTCTTTGGCGCATTCATTATTCAGCACCAAAATACGGCCATGATGTGTTGCCGCACTGATGACATACTTTTTTGCAATGGTATTATTGGTAGTAACTATGGAAGAGCACAAACTGCCTTTTCCCATTTTACTTAATTCAATCGCTTCATCTAAATTTTTATACGGCATAATTGTGCTGACGGGCCCAAATGCTTCCACACTATGTACTTCAGGCGATGTAAAAGGTGTTTGATTGATCAGCAAAAGAGGAGAGAAGAAAGCTCCTTTAATGGCATCTGCTTCCAGCACCTCCACGCTATCCAATGAGCCATAAACAATTTGTGAAGAAGCTAATAATTTGTGTACCTGTTCTTTCACTTCATTTCGTTGTGCCTGCCCCGCTAATGAACCCATGCGCACTTTTTCATTTAAAGGATTGCCTATAACCGTTTGTGCCAATGATACAGCTATGGCCTTCCATAAATCTTCCATTTTATTTTCGGGTACAAATATGCGGCGTATGCCGGTACATCTTTGGCCGGCTTTTAATGTCATTTCTTTGCGCACTTCTTTTACAAAAATATTCCACTCAGGTTTGTCGGGTGTTACATCCTCTCCCAATACAATACAGTTTAAACTATCCGCTTCCATGGTAAAGGGAACAGACTCTCGTAAGATATGTGGATTAGATTTTAACATAAGGCCGGTAGATGCGGAGCCTGTAAAAGTTACCACATCCTGACTGGTAACATGATCCAGTAAATCACCTGCGCTGCCACATACCAGTTGCAAGGAGCCTTCTGGTAATATTCCAGAGGAAATAATTTCTTTTACAAAAGCTTCTGTTAAGTAGCTGGTAACTGTAGCCGGTTTTACAATAGCGGGCATGCCTGCCAATAAATTCACGGCAATTTTTTCCAGCATTCCCCAAACCGGAAAGTTAAATGCATTGATATGAATAGCCACCCCTTCTTTGGGTACAAGGATATGTGTTCCCATAAAAGTGTTTTGCAGGCTCAGGTTATGGCTTTCCCCATCTATGCAAAATATTTCATCCGGTAATTTTCTTCGCAAAGAAGCATTGGCGAAAAGGTTGCCGATGCCACCTTCTATATCTACCCAGCTATCGGCTTTGGTGGCACCTGTCTGGTAACTTATCTGATAAAATTTTTCAAGATGTTTTCTTAAATGCATCGCCAATGCTTTAAGCATATTTCCCCTTTCGTGAAAAGTCATTTTGCGTAAAGCAGGGTTGCCCACTGTTCTTGCATAATTGGTAATAGCAGCAAAATCCAATCCTTTTGTACTGGCGGTAGCAATAGCTTGCCCGGTTACTGCATTGTATAATTGCTGCCCCTCACCATCGCCCGTTATCCAGTTACCGGTAATATAATTACTTAATTTATTCATATGGCAAAAGTGTTAAGTTTTTAGCCTAAGAAATTGAATTAATGATTTTTAGTTTCAATTCCTCAGAATAATCTTCTTCATAAATGAGTGAAGTTATAATTTCAAATAATAATTCTTTGTCTATGCGATTGTCTGCTACATGCACTGCGATATTTTCCATTTCAGAAATAAATCTTGTAACCATACTATCGAGTCCATTTAGTTCGAGAAAAAATCCACCTAATGCAATAGATGTTCTTTTATTTCCGTCAGTAAAAGCATGATTTTTATTTATTGAAAAAACAAGATGAGTTATTTTATCTTCCAAATAAGGATAGTAGGTATCATTTTGTATATGCTCCAACGGGCTTTCAAGATTTCCTAAATCCTTAATTCCATATATTCCGCCGGAAATCTCAATGATTTTATCATGAGTTTTTATGTCATATTTTGTATTGAAATACAAAAAATTCATTTTATCTATCTTTTAAACGTATGAATACCTCTTTATTTTCTTCTAATCTTTCTTCAAATGTTTTGCTTTTTTCACCAAGAAAACGATCAAAATCACTCATTGGTACCGTATTCAAATATTGCCTCAGTTTTTCATGTAAAACCTGCCTGAAGCCATAATCCCTTGAAGCCATTTTAATACAAGCATCTTCAATTAGAGGTTTAAATAATGGGTGGGCAGAAAATTTTTCAAGCAACTCTTCCATTTCCGGTTGTGTTAATTTCCGGTTTAATTTTTTTGAGCTTTCTTTCATTTCATGTGCAAGGCCATTTTCAAATGAGGCAATTATTTTTAATACCTCACCATACATTGTATCTCTTGGATTTACACTATCTTCCAGTTGAAGTATATGCTTGTATTCTTTTGCGTTTTCCTGAAAAATTGATTTATATATTTTGTCCGTGAAAAATGAATATTTAGAAGTATTCATATCTACATACTTGTTTAAAGCACTGGTAAATTCTTTTCTGTAATGAGGCTCCTTTAAAATAGCAGTAAAAAAATCTTCGTCTCTTTGGTTTATATACTTCGTTGCCCCTCCAAGTCTATTATTTATGGTATCAATTACTATATCTAACATTTTATTCCGCAAATCTTTAGCCTTTTCGCTCTCTGATAACAACATGCCTAAATTCAATAGTGCCCTGAAATTAAAAACACCTAATTGTGGGGCTTTCGACCCCTCTTCCAACATATGCCCAAATTGATTTTTGAATTCTTTAAGTTTTTTTCCCTTTAAAACCTCATATCCATTATGTTTTAGTTCCTTTTCAAATTGATTTAGATACCTGCTAATTGTTCCTCTGTCTACAACATAAAAATCTGTTACCTGCTGAAT
>JAYVZR010000534.1:0-2718 GCA_043783135.1 Ferruginibacter sp.
TTTGGTTTTTCCTTTTTATTATTAAGGCGTTGCAGGTGTTGTAAAATTTTTGATAAAGATTCTTTTTCCTGTAATTCTCTTAACCCAGGTGTATTGGGGCTGCTGACATTTACCACAAAATAATCAACATAATCATGCAATGCAGTAAAGCAAATTTCATAATCTTTCCATGCACCTTCATTGGGTGTTATTTTATTTTTACCAATATTGCCACCAATGATAAGCCGAGGTGAATGGTGAATAGTCAATGGTGAGACTGTCTCAAAATTTTGTTGCCCCGGCATGGATGATTTATAATTGCCGATTATCAATTGACTATTGACTGTTGACGGTTGGCTATAGACCATTGACCATTGACGAAGCCTTTCTGCAATCACTTCCACACCATCATTATTAAACCCCATCCGGTTGATAAGTGCCTTATCTTTCGGTAACCTAAACAATCTTGGCGTATCATTACCTGCCTGAGGCAATGGAGTTACTGTACCAATTTCTACAAAGCCAAAACCTAATGCTTCCAGTTCAGTAAGATAACGGGCATTTTTATCAAAGCCTGCACCTAGGCCAACCGGGTTTTTAAAGATAAGATTGAAGGCTTTAAAAGTTGATCGGGTATGCGGGGTAAACTTATGACTGATCCATTTTTTTATAAAACCAACCTTGCAAAGCAGTTTTAATACATTCATCGAAAAATAATGAACCTTTTCAGGGTCAAATAAAAATAAAAAGGAACGAAGCAATGTATACATATAGCCGTAAAATTAGGATAGCCTTTTCAATTTTTCATTTTCATGTAGAAATTATAACTTTGGTATATAAAGTTGCATAAACAACTATTTGGTATTTTCAGTTGTATTATTCAAGAGATAACAAACTTTAAAATTTTACAAATATGCAGGATGCTTATATAGTAGCTGGTTATAGAACAGCCATTGCTAAAAGTAAAAAAGGAGGCTTTAGGTTTACAAGGCCTGATGATTTGGGTATTGAAGTTATAAAGGGATTGCTGGCAACTGTGCCACAATTAGATGTAAAAAGAGTAGATGATGTAATTGTGGGTAATGCTGTACCCGAAGCGGAGCAAGGTTTACAGGTGGGCCGGATGATTTCTGCAAAAGCAGTAGGTATTCATGCACCTGGTATTACCATCAATCGCTATTGTGCAAGCGGCTTGGAAAGTATTGCCATGGCAACTGCAAAAATAAGAACCGGGATGGCTGAATGTATTATTGCCGGTGGTGTTGAAAGTATGACGATGGTGCCTACTGCTGGATGGAAAACTTCTCCTTCTTATTTGATTGCATCAGAAGAGCCTGATTTTTATTTGAGCATGGGATTAACTGCTGAAGCAGTGGCTAAGGAATACAATGTTAGCCGGGAAGACCAGGATCTGTTTAGCTATAACAGTCATTTAAAAGCTGGTAATGCTATTAAAAGCGGTTATTTTAAATCTGGTATCTTGCCTATAAATGTTACACAGGTTTACTTAGATGCGAAAGGTAAAAAAGCACAACAAACTTTTGTTGTAGATACGGATGAAGGAGTGCGTGCTGATACAACGCCAGAAGGATTGGCGAAATTAAAACCTGCCTTTGCCATGAATGGTTGCGTTACTGCAGGCAATTCTTCACAAACCAGTGATGGTGCAGCTTTTGTAATTGTAATGAGTGAAAGAATGATTAACGAGCTGGGGTTAAAGCCCATTGCTCGACTGGTTAATTGTGCCAGTGCCGGGGTACATCCACGCATTATGGGTATTGGCCCTGTAGAAGCTATTCCAAAAGTTTTAAAGCAGGCAGGTATGACGCTGAGTGATATTGACCTGATAGAATTGAATGAAGCATTTGCTTCCCAGGCATTGGCAGTTATTCGCCAGTTGGGGTTAAATAATTCTATAGTAAATATTAATGGAGGCGCTATTGCATTGGGGCATCCGCTTGGCTGTACAGGTTGCAAATTAACCATTCAGTTGGTGAATGATATGAAACGGCTCAATAAAAAGTATGGCATTGTATCGGCTTGCGTTGGCGGAGGCCAGGGCATTGCCGGCATTATTGAAAATATTGAGTAAATGTTTTAAATGTTATTGATTGCTAAAAATTCCTGGTTATAAATTAAATATTCCTTTTACTTTTAGGGAAAAGGACAGGTAAATTTCGCCTGGATTAATTCAATAATTATGCTTTTAAAAAAACCGTTTTCCGTTTTCCTTATTTTTTCTCTTATATCTGTCAATGCTTTTTCACAAAACTGGGATATTGACCTGTTAACATCCATCAATCAAAAAGAGAGCAGTTTTAAAAATAGTTTTTGTACTGTAATTTCAAACAGTGTTATATTTTTTAATATTGCGGCGCCGTTAAGTGTTTTTACAGCAGGCGTTATAAGGCACGACAAACAATTAAAGGCAGATGCTGCGTATATGCTAGGCGGTTATATAGTGTCCTCCGTTGTAACACAGGGGTTAAAGGCTATTACACAAAGGCCGAGACCATTTATTACTTATCCATACATTGTAAAAAGAACAGAAGGCGGCGGGTATTCCTTTCCTTCCGGCCATACTTCTGCAGCATTTTGTACGGCAACTTCTTTAAGTTTGCTTTTTCCCAAATGGTATGTAATTGCTCCCGCATTCGCTTTTGCGACAGCAACTGGTTACTCACGTTTGTATCTAGGGGTACACTACCCCTCAGATGTTCTTGCCGGAGCACTGATTGG
>JAYVZR010000535.1:0-2718 GCA_043783135.1 Ferruginibacter sp.
TAAAAAAAAGAATTAAATTTGGGATAAGCCTGCCTGCCGGCAGGCAGGGAAAAAAATCTGGCGAAGGGGAAAGGTTTATTAAAACAATAAATCTTTCCCCTTCAAAAGAAAATTATAAACTACGATATTAATCTTCTCAACTACTTAAGGGTACATAGGAGTCTCTATGTTGGCTGTCAGTGGTTTTCTTTTTTAGTTTGTTTCTTTTGTTTTGTCAAATTGTTCATGTGTTTTTAATAGACTTTTCGAGTGATTGAAAATGTCGTCAAGAGATAAAATTTTAGTTTTGATTTCTTTTTCCTGTTCGTCAAATAGTCCAATAAATTTTTAAAATTGATTACGGGTTTGTAGAAAAAATACTTGCCTCTTTTAGTAACAATCGTTGGTTTAATTTTAATTGAGCTACAATTAGTTCAGCAAAATCTTCGGGATGCATTACTCTTTCCACATCGTTAGTTAATAAGTTTGCACTCTGTGCAAGATCCGTTACAATGGTACTTGGGGCTAAGGCAGTAACTCTTATATTGTGTTTTCTTACTTCTTGCATTAGGCTTTCGCTAAGACCAAATACCCCAAATTTGCTGGCACTATAAGCACTAGTGGTGGCTGCTCCTGATTTACCAGCTGTAGAAGATATATTAATGATATCGCCCTTTTTTTGCTCAATCATTTTTGGTAATACTGCTTTAGTTACATAGTATACACCAAATAAGTTTATTTTTATTTGATTTTCCCACTCTTCAGTTGTTAAGTCCAAAAATTTTCCAAATTTACCAATTCCAGCGTTATTTATTAAAATATCAATTGTGCCTAATTTGGCTTCAATGCTTGCTACTGCAGTTTTTATTTCGGTTTCAACACTAACATCGGCCACTGCATAACTACTCTTTATACCAAAACTATTTAGCTCTATTGTAAGGGTTATTAAATCTGCTTCGGTTCTTGCAATTAAGCCTAGGTGCACTCCTTCTGATGCAAGTGCCACTGCTATTGCTTTGCCTATTCCTTTACCAGCACCTGTTATTAAGGCTACTTTATTTTTTAATGATTGCATATTTTTTATATTAATGAATTGCGTAGGGTTCTGCACCATTGCAGCCAACGCCGGCGGCCTTGGCGATGTTGGGGGATTTGAAAATCGTCCAGCCTGGAGCCGCTGCTGAATAAAAATACAACAGTAAAAGTTAACAACAAAAAGCAAAATAGTAATTCGTCTGCTGGAACAAAAGTTGATAGCAAAAAAAAGTACAAGCTAACAATCCGATGCCACCATATTGCCAAACCGTTTGTTATACATAGCCATACGCTTGGGCACCCTCTCCGCTTCGATAAAAAAAAGCTAAATTTTATTCATCATTTCAAGTCGCCCAATTGCTGGGTTTTATTAAGGTAGTCAACCAGCCTTTGTTTTTCAAGGTTAAAATCTTTGGTTTCTTTGATGATAAACTGTGGGGCAGTTCTGCTGTTTCGCTTATACATTGTTTCGCCGCCGACTTTACTTTTAACCATAAACTTTAAAATAAATTTCAAAAAGGCATTTGGCTTTTTATGAATGTTATCGTAAATCATTTCATAGGTTACATTGCTGTGCGCCAGCATTTGTGCCACACTCATGGTACCCAGGTGGGTTGAGAGGCAGCAGACAGTTTGTTGATGCGCTCAATTATTTTATCTGTTTCTTCCCTGGTAAAAATATTTGGTAAAGCCATAATTTTATTTTTATTATTATTGAAGGTGATTATTTATTACACGAATTTAAAAATCAATTACACGAATTAGTTAAGCACGAATTACACGAATTAAAAATACCCTAATTAGCGAAACCTGCCTGCCGGCAAAGGCAGGTCCGTAATAATTTGTGTAATAAGCTTTGTTTAACTGCATTCATTATCCATTATCAGTATTGTTTTATCGTAATACTCCCTTGCTTTTTCGGCTGTGCTTCCTACACATAACAAACCAAATTTACCGTGCTCACTAACGGCGCCCATCAGGTGAAACATGACACCCTGCTGGGTTGCACTGTCGTACATCAATTCGTGGTACATCGATATGTCTATCAGGTCGTCTGGTGTAAGGCCCTTGTATTTATAGCTGCTTACATTGTCTGATGCAAAATAAAATCTTTTGTTTCCGCTTGCAGTAAGGTATTCGCCTGTATCAGCATTGTATTTTCCATCGGTTAAAAACTGCAACATTAAAAAAGGGTGGGTGGTACCACCTTTGCGCAAATTTATTTCAATGGCATAATGTTTCCAGCTGCCGCCGGCCTGCTTTACAGAAATAAAATCAATGGCAAAACGGCCCAGTGCGCCTTTGTCTACCAACGCCTGTGCAATTTTTTTACCTTCGCTGGCAAGGGAAATACTATAGGCTTCATCTGCCGGAAAAATAGCGCCCAAAAATACCTGCCCGTCATCGCCACCCAGCAGCTGATCGTGTGTACTGGCAATTTCAATTTGTTTTGTGGGGCTTATAACACATTGCACCGAAGGTGACATCTTTATCTTGCCGTCTAAAAATTCTTCCACAATGCCGCCCATCTCCTGGAACTTTTCAAAGAATAATTGCTGGGTCAAATCTTTGGCTACCGTTTTTAATTGGTGCAATAAACTATCATCAATATTTTTTTCCAGCCTGCTGTCTGCTGCAATTTCGGGGTAAGTATAAATGGCATTTCCATCGCCACTAAACCCATCATTCATTTTTATTACTGCC
>JAYVZR010000536.1:0-2715 GCA_043783135.1 Ferruginibacter sp.
TTCCAGGTGCAGCATTTTTTTCTTCTTCAATTCCTCTTTAAAATAGTTTACATTCTTTTCTGAAAGATCAAGTAATTTTTTCTTATCGCCTGCTTTGGGTATGGTAATACTAATATTATCATCTGGAAAATCAATGGCTTCGGGTACAATAATTTCTTTGGCATCACTGTTAAAGGTGTCTCTTAGTTGTGCTACCGCAAAGCTTAGTACTTCAGCCGCTGTTTCATATAGTTTTTTTGTGAGTATAATTGTTTTGGTAAGTATGATGCTGCCATTGGTAACAGCGAGGTAGTTTACATAAGCCGTATCATTTTCCTCCAAAATACTAAATACATCCACTGTACCCATCCGCTCATTTACCACGGTGGATGTAGCTTTATATTGCTGTAGGTAATCCAGTTTTTTCTTAGTCATTTCTGCCTTCTCAAATTCAAGTGCCTGTATCTGTTGCTGCATTGCTGCTTTAAAATGTTGTATCACAGGAGACAGGTTGCCCTTCAAAATATTTTTTACACTTCCTAATCCATCATCATAATCGCTTAAAGATTGCAGGCCTTCGCAGGGGCCTTTGCAATTGCCTAAATGATATTCAAGGCAAACTTTAAATTTCTTTTTTTCAATATTGGCGGCAGAAAGGTTAAGCTTGCAGGTCCTTAATGGAACGTTCTGTTTTATAAAATCAAGCAGTTCCCTTACTTTACCCAACGATGTGTAAGGACCCAGGTATTGGGAGCCATCATTTATTTTTCTACGGGTAAAAAAAATACGGGGGAACGGTTCTTTTTTAATAACGATATAGGGGTAGCTTTTGTCATCTTTTAAATTGATATTAAAGATGGGCTGAAAGTTTTTGATAAGTGAATTTTCCAACAGGAAGGCATCCTGTTCACTGTTTACAATGGTAAACTCAATCTTATTTATCCGCTGTACCAGTTCGTGTGTTTTGTAACTGGTAAATGTTTTAGAAAAATACGAACCCACCCTTTTACGCAGGCTTTTGGCCTTGCCTACATACAATAACTGGCTTTCTGCATCGTAGTATTTATAGATGCCCGGTTGAAGTGGTATTGTCGGGGCAATTTTTGCAAATTCCTCTTGTGTCATTTATCTGTTTCAAAATAATTTTATTGTAAAAGTAATTTCTTAACCTCACTGCCTTTCTTCATTAAAATCCCAAACCCATTTCGTTTCATTTTGTATAATACTGCTGCCATCAGCCTTATTGGCGATGGTAACTATCTTTGCCCATTTATTACTGCGCCAGGTAAGTTGTTGTGTAAATACCCCGTTGTTTTCTTTTACTTGTTTAATAATGTACACCCTTTTAACAGTGCCGGTTTCCGGCTGAATATATATGTCCCAATGCCGCAATGCAATGCTGTCTGGTAAAGGGATTTTTGGTTCGTAAGTAAATGTAATGGCATCTGTACTCTGGTCATTAAATTTAGACTCTTTAAAAAATGCAGTCAGGTTTTCTTTATCAATTATATCTGCAATAAAAGGCTGCAGCAAGGGTTTCAACTTTTCTTTTTTTATCCAGGAAGAATCAGTTTTTTTATCAACAATGGTTATTTGTAAAATAGTCACAGGCGTAGAGTCCAGCAAAATCATTTGCCCTTTTAAAAAAGAAGTTACAGGGAAGAAAGTTGATTTTATGGAATCAACATTTGCAGTGCCAGCCCTGGCACCGGCAACTGTTGCAGACTGTTTGTTTTCATTATTGGAACAACTAATAACAAAGCAAATAATCAATGAAAGCGAAAACAATTTTTTCATGCAGCAAAATTAGCCTGAAACAAATTGTAAAACAAAAAACCACTGCTGGTACGGAGCAGTGGCTTGTATGAATATTTGTTCTTTTGGGAACATTTAAATAAACGTTGCCAGTTAAAGAAAATTGCGTTATCCTGCAAATTATTGATGAATGCTTTACTTATAATTTTTTGCTGATGCCAATTTTAAATCCATAAGATTGAAGCCGTTCTTCTATAGAATACAACTTGCTGTTGGTAGAAAAAATTTGTGAACGGAACTGGGGTCCAATCTGCCAGGTGTAATTACTTGTTTTAAAAGAGAGGTATGTTTCAAATCCTGCATTAAGATTAAACCTGTTAAGCATGGAGTTTTCTTTTACATAGTTTCGCCTGTCTGTAGAAATAAGGTAAGAGTTTCCAAAAACTATATAAGTAGGCTGTATCGAAGCACCTGCATACCATTCAATATTGTCAACAGAAGCTATCCTGAAATCTGCACCCAAGGGCAATGAGAACTGATAGGTTTCGTTGTGGAGCTTTACAGGTAAAAGCCCGTAACTATTACTAAATGGGGTTGTTCTGAAAGCCTCATAAGCTGTTTCGTTAACGCTGCTGTTAAGTGTTATTGTAGTAGCAATAGGATGGAAATTTTCAAAACCGTGTACATTATACCGGGTATAATTTAATTGCACACCTGCTTTTAGTTTTAGTCTTTTGGCAAGCTGGTATTGCAGTGTCAATCCTGCCTCTAAACCAAAAGATGGCTTTTGCTTTACCATATTATCAACAGCTGAATTATTAAAACTTTGGGAAGCTGCATTGCCACCAAGGTATTTGCCTGTTGCATTATTATGCAATGTTCTATACACTACAGAAGGGGCTGCATAAGCCTGCCAGCTTAGTTTGCCCGACCAGTTCCTTGGTATAGGCCTATTGTACAATGCAAAATTTTCTATCCAGG
>JAYVZR010000537.1:0-2714 GCA_043783135.1 Ferruginibacter sp.
TCATAATCTTTTGTAAGCGGCATAATGATCTTTTGCATTTGCGCAGACCAGTTTTCTTTACTCAATTTTACATTGCCGTTCTTAATAAATTTTTCTGCCTGCAATACATCTTCTGCTTTTTGCCACAGGTAAAAAATGTGATTGTATAAAAACAAAATACTGTTATTGCATTCGTTATCTGTTACAGGTTGAGCTGCCCCGTTTATATTAAAACGGCACTGCAATTCAAAATGATCGTCTTTGGCAACAATCTTAAACTGTGGCGCAATAAAGCTTTCACTTAGCGACACTTCTACCAGGTTATCCGTTTTAAAAACTTTGTTTTTTGGCAAATAATAAATAAAGGGATTAGCACTTTGCTCCCCGAATAATTTTTTAAGTTTTGGCTGAAGGTATTCTGTAATTAGTAGTTTGGTTTCTTCCGGAAATTCTTCGCCGTCTGTTTGTATAATGTTTTCCCAAATACCACTGAACGGAGAATTTCTGTTTAAGTATTTGTTTACTTCGGAAGCTTGCAATTTTCTTATCTGTTGCAATACTATTTTATCGTCTTCACTAAACAATTCTGTATTTACATATTTTGTAAGATCCAGCTTCTCTGTTTTACCCAACATTTTTTTATTGTCTTCATCGGCATCTCCCTGTATGGCATCTACAGTAAAATAGGGGTAAGTAGTTGTATTAAAATTAAAGATGAGCCCTAGTTTTTTTACAGGAATATCTATAGTAGCTACTTCTGGCTGCAGCCTTGGCGCTTCGTACATATATGAAGGCCTTTCAACAGGAGCAACAGCTGCTACTCTTTTAATATTTATATCCAGTACTTTTAAAAATGGTTTTCCATCCTTATAAATAAATTCAAATTTTCCTGCAATATTATCGGCTAAGCTGTAGCCATAAATTTGTAATAATTTATTTTTTTCCTTATCCCAATTTCTGATAGTATCAAAATAATAGGGACCGTACATTTGTAATAACTGGAGAAATAAAATGGTTTTATGAACACAAAGAGGATGTAAATTTTCATCGCACCTGCAGGATGTATCAAAATTGCGTTCGTCATTTTTTTGTATTACCAATGGAAAGGTTTCTCCCTCATATTTCAATTCTGCTTCAACCCGTTCATTAGCTGCTACCAATATTTTGGCCTTATTTTTTAATACCGTTATCTCGGCTGCTTCAAAAATTTCGGGAGAAGATAATACACGGATTACTTTTACCTCTATGTTTTTCATTTTGGCTACAGTATGCAGCTGGTTGTATAATAAATTGGAAGAACCCAATAAATTTTTATCCATCAATTCCTGTAACTTAAAAAGCGCTGCTACTTCGTGACGGCAAATATCACCCAGGTTATAAGGGCATCCGCAACGCAGCGATAAAGATTGAGGGTCGTTGTATTTTTGAACCGCTACTTTATAAAATGTACTATAGGTATCATCTTTTACTCTAAATACAACCGTACTCATTAATTCATCATGCTCCGCCATTTCTACATACCCTATTGTAAAAATTTTTTTTCCGCGGCGGATAACCTCGTCAGAACCTGTATTGTAAACGTATTTAATGAGATATGATAAGGCCATACAATTGTTAAGTTGCCTGTTTGGATTTCGGATGTATTTTTAATCCTGGTTTACCAGTTTGCTGAAGGGCTAGATTAAGTACATTGTTTCGAAAAAAGCAATTTGCAAAAGTAAAGAAAAAAATAATGCCCCCATCGTCTTAATGAAGAAGTTTATCCTGATCATAAAAGAAAGTGCCGGATATAGATTTTTGTAATGATTACTGGGCAATTGCCCAATAATATACGGATCAAATATTTTTTAGTGATACTATTTATCCTACTACCAGTTTTCCACCTTCATACACACAAAGGACATTGGCAGCATCTTCGCAAAGACAATACTTTATATCTTTTTCAAGCCCGAAGTTTGTAAGGCGATGATAATGGGATGCATTTTTATTTTTCAAAAATTCAAACAAATCTTCTTTGGCATCCATATATATTGCTTCCGCTATTTGAGAAGCATCGCAGTTAATATCAAAATGATCTTTTATACGGTTTATTACTGCCCCGGCAAAAAGGGTATCTTCAATATTTATCCTGTCTTTCCATGCAGCGCAACCTAAAATTACATGCTTTTTTTGCTCTACTAAATAATTGCATACGGCTGACAGATTTGCAAAAGAACCAGTGATGATTTTTTTAGCCCCTTTATCAAGCGCCATGTGCAATAATTTTGTACCGTTGGTAGTAGTAAGTACTAAGGTTTTACCACTAACAAATTCCCTGGGATATTCGAAAGGTGAATTGCCATATAATAACCCCTCTGCTACCTGCCCATCTCTTTCACCTGCGGTAATACCTTCTATTTGCTTACCCAATCGTATACATTCAGCAACGCTATCTACAGGAATGATACATTTTGCACCATTGTATAAAACGGTGGCAATAGTTGATGTTGCCCTTAATACATCTATGATTACTACAATACTGTTGCTCACATTATATAATTGTAACAAGGCGGGAGATAGAGAAGTATGCAGCGTGGGTTTTGTTGATTTCATCAGGGTAAATTTAATTTAATATCACTTTCCACTTTGTAGATTCTGCATATTCTTTTATTATTTGATTTCTTTTTGTCAAAAAATTTTCCATATAGTTTTTTAGGAAGAAACCGTTTACAGCTTTTCCCAACACTCCATAAGGA
>JAYVZR010000538.1:0-2711 GCA_043783135.1 Ferruginibacter sp.
TGGAGAGACATCAAAAAATAATTCTTTAAAGGGAACATCATACTTATATAAAAAATCCTGATGTAGCTTTTCCGGCTTAAATATGAATTTATCCTGTACAATATAAACGATGATTAATACAATCGTATAAGATGCAATTATGTATATAATGGTGGGGTTCAATTATTGTCATTCATCCTCCTGGTAAATTCTCTTCAGTTTTATTTTATTAACCGGGGCAACAATCAAGGGAAATTTTTCTACGGTAACATTACTTTGTTCAAGTCCAAAACCCCTCTCCTCACTAAGACTAATTTCTTTGAGCCAGAAATAACATTTCATAATTAGTCTTTCAAATAAAGGAAGTTCATTGTCTTGTGAAAGAAATTTTTCCATTACAATAAATTGAAAATCTCCAACAACATTATTTCTCTGAAGGCTTTCGTACCTGCTGGTAATATTTACTTCCTTGTTAAAAACCATATCTTCAACAACCTTTCGAAACATAAGATTAATCCGTGGCTCCATGCGAAATCCCATCCTAAATTCAACCCGTATTACTTCATTTGGAATGATTGTTTCAACACTATATTCACTGGTATAGGGATCGTCCAGTGTATCAACATGAACAAACCAATAAATATCTGCCCGTTTTGGCTTACCATTTAATATGGAGTAAATAATTTTATGTTCAATTTCTGCCGGCTTATTGGCGCTTGTCATATATACCAGGTGGGTAGCATATTTTGGAACAGTATCATCATTACTTAATTCTTCCAGCTTGGGTATGTATTCTTCCATACGCACAAATTCTACATAACGGTTTTTAATTTTTCTACTGCGGAACCACACATACATTATTGCAAATAAGCCGCCGCCAACCATTAAAGCAATATAACCGCCATGAGGAAACTTATCTAAATTGGCAAATAGAAAAACACACTCAAGCGTTAAATAAACAGCCAGGTATATATAAATTACTATAGCATTTGCTCGTCTTTTAACCAGGTAATTAGCAAACAAAATAGAGGTACTCAACATACACAATGTAATGGCCAACCCATAAGCTGCCTCCATTGCGCTGGATGATTTAAAGTAAACCACAATACCACAGCAACCAATAAACAGCAGCAGGTTTATACCGGGAATAAATAACTGCCCCTTTGCTTCAGATGGATAATTGATTTTCATCCTCGGCCAAAGGTTAAGCCTGATGGCCTCACTAATAAGGGTAAATGAACCGCTTATTAAAGCCTGGCTGGCAATGATGGCTGCAAAAGTGGCTATAACCAAACCGGTTAATCTAAAAGAATTACTCATAACCCCAAAGAATGGATTAAAGCCCGCTTTAATTACTGCGTCTGATATAACTTTTCCATTATAATTAGCCAGTAACCAGGCGCCCTGGCCAAGGTAGTTTATGATCAGGCAGGATTTTACAAAAATCCAGGAGTAGCGGATATTGGCACGCCCTACGTGGCCAAGATCGCTGTATAAAGCTTCGGCCCCGGTTGTGCAAAGAAAAACTGCACCTAAAATCCAAAACCCCTTGGGGTAAACTGTAAGCAATTGAATAGCATAGTAAGGATTAAAGGCCCTGAAAATTCCCAGGTCATCTGTAAGATGGATCAACCCAAGAATGGCCAACATTCCAAACCATATAATCATTATTGGCCCAAACAGTTTACCAATTGAATCTGAACCAAACCTTTGTAAAAAAAACAGTAAAGCCAAAATGGCCAACACTATATAAATTACCTGTTGCTGTTCAATAAGTTTAAAGGCATCAATTTGTTTTAATCCTTCAATGGCAGAGGCAACGGATATGGCAGGGGTAATCATACCATCTGCAAGTAATGCGGCGCCGCCAATCATAGCCGGAATTACCAGCCATCTTTTCTGGCGCCGTACCAAAGTGTACAACGAAAATATTCCACCCTCCCCTTTATTATCTGCCCGTAAAGTCAGTATTACATATTTAATTGTTGTTTGCAGGGTTAGTGTCCATATGATACAGGAAAGCCCGCCTATAATAAGCAATTCAGAAATTTCTTTGCTGTTGATGATGGCATTAAAAACGTACAAAGGAGAAGTGCCTATATCACCATATATAATTCCCAGTGCTATCAGTATACCTGCGGCTGTTGCCTTATTAGCCTTAATTGACAATTCATTATTTTTTGATTAGTAAATGGTTTCAACAAAACTGCAGTCTGGTGCCTGTTTGTTGAAGATGTAAATATAGTTAGAAATGGAATAATAGGGTTATTATTCAACCTTGGCATCCAATCAAATAATCTTCAATATGGCAATGTTATAAAAATGGCAACTCATTATCCTGTGATAAAAACTTTTCCATAACTACCAACTGAAAATAACCCGCTTAGGAACAGAGAAGTAATTACTAAAACAGGCAAAGTTAAGATGGTGAAAGAAAAACAAAATATTCTAATTATTTTAATTAATATTTACAATCTGACAAAATAATAACACTAATATTTTTGCAACAAAAAATATTAGTGTTAATTTAATTTCCACAAAACGGTATTACCCTCATCTGAAAATAATTATTTATGCTAAAACATTACTGCCTCCTTTTATTATGTATTGCAGGTAATTGCAGGTATACGATGGCGCAAGAAAACGTTTCGAAAACGATACAATTTTTTGGCGCAAAAGGAGATGGAAAAACAAATGATACGGAAGCTTTTATAAAGGCTACAAAGTTTTTT
>JAYVZR010000539.1:0-2701 GCA_043783135.1 Ferruginibacter sp.
ATGAGGGCAATACCTGATAAAGAAAGAGGTACAAGGTTAGAAGGAAGTTTTGGGAACGAAAAAAATCATTACTACCTGCAAAAGATAAATGCGGGGAATACCCATACAGACAAGTGCCGGATATTTTTTGGATGATGACAGCCAATGCTGCTATCATCACCAACAGAAGAGAAAAACAAACAGCCCTTAAAAAAGCGGCATAAAAAAATTACAGCAGTACAAAAAAACTCCAAATAAACCGGCGTATAAAAATGTATTGCCCAAAACAAAAAAAATATAAGCCTACATCGCAAAATTAAAAAAAATAAAAAATAATTGCTATCCGTAAATCATTTATGCTGAATTTTTGTCAGCACTTTTTCAAACTTGGAATTTACAGGAATATCCTTGAGCCTTTCAATAATGAAAGGTTTTTTTTGTGGCTGTAAATACAATAACAAAATATTTTACTGTAAAATGCTATTTTATTATTGCCTTAGTCAATAACTTACCAAGGCAATTAATCCAGCGTTGCTTCTTCTTTTAATAATTGCTGTATCAACTTCATTAATGAATTTAATTAAGTAATGTCTTTCATTATCTGTGGGTGGTTGCCTGTATTTACATCTGTTTGTATTTTATCACTGGCAGTATTAGCCCGTGGCACCGCGGATAGTGCATGGCCCATTTTAGATTTGATTCTTCTTACGTCTGTTAAATTTGTTTCAATGACAGAAATATTATTTGCCTCAATGCCAATAAATACTGATGCTATGCGGAGATAGCAATTTCAAGGGCATTGTTAGTGGTAAAAAAGTCAGCAAAATTATTCCTGAACCAGCAACAATAAAAAAATAAACACCTGGATGCCGTAACGATTGTCAAAGGTGTTTAAAATGGTTTTTCTTATACTTAGAAAGGGCATTTTATTTATCGGGATAAAACCGCATATGTTCAAATACATAATTATCATGTATCCGTAATTTATCTATCAATTGTTTCAATTCACTTTCTTCCCATTTTTTCTGAAACATTTCATCGTGTATCAGTATCACTATATGGTCTTTGGTAAAAGTATTCCCACTTTCCAACCGGGATTCAATCTCTTTAGAAATATCATCAACAGATTGTACAGGTGTTCCATCTTTAGGATGATGGTGCCACTCCAAATCCCATCCATAAAGTTTATATCCATTTTTTGCACACAAGTCTGCAGCAGCAGAACCACTTACGCCATCATCTTTCTTTCTGCGACCAATGCGCCACATATTTCTACCAGGAAGGCGTAAAATTTTAAAGCGAAGGTTTAGTAATTGTTCATTTTTTTGAATATCGGCCAGTACATTTTGTGGATTGCTGTAAAAAAAGGCATACTTGTTATTGGCGTGTGTAAAGCTATGATTGTAGGCTTCTACAAAAGGATTTTGTTCATACATTTTATAGTATGTTCCCATTTGTTTACTTGCCTCGGCATGTTCACCCACCACGAACACACTTATCTTTAACCGCTCAGCAAGCACCACACTGTCTATATTTTCACTGCCACTTAACGGGCCATCATCAAAACTGAGGTAGATGTATTTTAATGAAGCTATTTTACCAGTTGGCATAGTTCGATTTGTAGCTTGCTCAACTATTTTTTTATAAAGTAAGGTAAAAGAAGAAATTGTGGTTGCCAGTAGTATGGCAACAACAAAAATGGCCGGTTGACTCAATTTATTTTTTTGCATAATTGATATTTTAAAGTTAAAGCAATTTATGAAAAGAAACATTCCGGAGTAGCCAAATGGGCAAAAGCAATCGTTTAAATAAGAAGACATTTAAAAGGTAACATAAAACTGCCTGGCTTCCGTTAATGCTTCATTACAAATAGATGTAACTGATGAAAAATTTAACTGAAAAATTTCTTCTGTAAGGTTTTTATATTCCAGCGTATCAAGGAAAGGTTGCAATTTTTCATTTAACCCCATTACAGATACAGTCGTTTTCATATTGTGGGCCAATTGCCGCAACTGGCTAATATCATTGTTTTGCCAGGCTTTTTCTATTGCGGCCAAATCTTCGGGTATGGCTTCTATAAATTGTTCTGTTACCGTTTTTTCGTACACTGTATTTCCTCCGCTAATTTCCCTCATGTATGCTAAATCAATATAGGAATAGGTACCGCTATTTGATTTTACGGCAGCTTTTGTGGGTAATATAACCAGCTTGTTATTTTGTGTAAACTGGGTGATTACTTGATGCAGTAGCTCTTCGCGGATGGGTTTTGAAATATATTCATTCATTCCGAAACTGATACATTTTTCCCTTTCACCGGCAAAAGCATGGGCAGTCATTGCAATGATTGGAATTTCTACTTTTAGTTTTTCTCTTATTTCCCGGGTAGCAGTATAGCCATCCATCACTGGCATCTGGATGTCCATCAGGATGAGACTGTATTTATTTATCTTTAAAATTTCAATAGCCTCATAACCATTATTCACCAAATCATATTCAAGTTTCCACTCAGTAAAAAGATGTTTAATCAGGCTTTGATTTATCTCATTATCCTCTGCTACAAGAATTTTTATAAGCTTAAAATCAGTTGAAATAGTTGTTGAATTTTTTGGCAAAGAACTATTTCTAAAATCTTCATTTGATATGGTATATGGAATGGTTAATTTAAAAGTAGTTCCTTTACCTGGCTCACTCACTACATTTATAGTTCCCTGTTGCAATAATA